>NZ_VKHP01000872.1 GCF_010811875.1 Bradyrhizobium uaiense | reverse complement strand
CGTCGTGCGGTACCCTCTCCCTAACCCTCTCCCGCAAGGGGAGAGGGAACCTTTCCGCCGGTGCGCCCCTTACACGCGCTCAACAGACCGTGACATAGATAGGGTGTCGTCCCGGGCAAGCGCAGCGTGCTCACCTCACGTACAATCGAAGCGGCCTATCCAAGTCTACCACGCGTCGATGCACGGACGCTTGCGATGCGTCCGCGGCTCCGGCTTCGGCACCGAGCGGAGGCCGGCCATGATCCA
>NZ_VKHP01000871.1 GCF_010811875.1 Bradyrhizobium uaiense | reverse complement strand
CTTGGTGTTCATCTCGACGACACTGGCGAGCGTCTTTTCCGCGGCCAGCTTCTCCTCGAGCGTTTCCGAGAGCATGTGTTCGCGGATCACGTTGCGGTAGGTGATGACCCCGGCGCGCAGCTCGCCGTATGGAACATGCGGGCGATCAATTCCAGCACGGTCGACATCACGACCAACTGGTTGCCGAGCGTGCGCGTGCTCGGCGAGCTGCGCGCCGGGGTCATCACCTGCCGCAACGTGATCCGC
>NZ_VKHP01000870.1 GCF_010811875.1 Bradyrhizobium uaiense | reverse complement strand
AAATCTGCTTTCGGTAATCAAGCCGCTTAAGTGGACGATGCCGCCCCGGACGATGACACTGAGTCCCAACGGGCACCAGGCGTTCCCCTCGATCTCGTCGAGGATACGCCGCCGGATCTGGTCGTCGAACTGATGGAGAAGAACAATGTCAAACGGCTCCCGGTGGTTCGCGGCGGCAAGCTTGTCGGCATCATCACCCGCAGCAATCTGCTGCGAACGGTGGCGCGCCTTGCACGCGACATACCT
>NZ_VKHP01000869.1 GCF_010811875.1 Bradyrhizobium uaiense | reverse complement strand
TCACCACCGCGAACGTCCGAGCTGAGGTTGGCCGACTTCAGGCAGTAGGATTTCATTGACTGATGTGAAAACGGAACGAAGAAATTCCGATCTCTGATACTCATGTCATTTCCATCCGCGCAGATCAAGGCCGGATCACTGTCCCGCAGTGAGCGGCTCGCAAAATACAATCGCCTGCTCGAAATCGAGCGTGAGCTTGGTTCTGCGGGCGTCTACGAAAGTCCATTTCGGTAGCATGAAGGCACC
>NZ_VKHP01000868.1 GCF_010811875.1 Bradyrhizobium uaiense | reverse complement strand
TCGGCCTGATCCCGGTGATCGGCGATATCATCACGACAGCGATCTCGCTGTGGCTGGTGCGCGAGGCCCGTCTGCTGGGCGCGCCGTGGCACATCACCGCGCGGATGCTGGCCAATGTCGCCGTCGATGCCGTAGCGGACATTGGTGCCCGGCACGACGAAGGCGACGTCGAGCAGCTTCGCGATCATCTCCAGCCGCTGAAGCCGCTGCTCACGCGTCAGATTGCCGAACGGATTGGCACTGGAG
>NZ_VKHP01000867.1 GCF_010811875.1 Bradyrhizobium uaiense | reverse complement strand
GCTGATGCCGCGCTACAAGCTCACCATTGAATATGACGGCACGCCGTTCTCCGGCTGGCAGATCCAGGACACCGCGCCGACCGTGCAGGGCGCGCTGGAGACCGCGGTCAAGGCGATCTGCGGCGAGAAGTTCGACCATTGCGTGCTCGGCGAGCCCTCGAATGTCGAGGTGCTCGGCGACATGATCAAGGTCGGCCGGCGCGGCTCGCAATCCGGCACGCTGATTGTCGACGGCGTGCAGGGCCA
>NZ_VKHP01000866.1 GCF_010811875.1 Bradyrhizobium uaiense | reverse complement strand
ATACAGTCGATCGAGGTCGGCGGGGAATTGCTCCGCGCGCTCGCCCGCAGCGGCGAACCGATGATGCTGCGCGATCTCGCACGCGAAGCCGGTATGCCGCCGGCTAAGGCACATCCCTATCTCGTCATCTGCTCGCCATGTGATCTTGCCAGCTCTTTCGACAACGTCCTTATACGGCGAGAAAGCCTCCGTCGACGGGCATGGTCACGCCGTTCACATAAGACGCCAGTTCGGACGCCAGGAACA
>NZ_VKHP01000865.1 GCF_010811875.1 Bradyrhizobium uaiense | reverse complement strand
AACACAACTCCCGGCGCAGCTTCCACCCGAAAGGTAGCCACGCAACCGTACCGGTCGCGTTGTCACGGATACGTCATTCTCGCCGCGCCATCGCGTCGGAAAGCGCGTGTCTGCCTCTGAGGACGACACTGAATACATTCACACTCTCTCGGGTGCAGGCCGTTAGATGTCGATGGTGGCGCTGAGCGAGTTTTCCTGGATGAAGTCGCGGCGCGGTTCGACCACGTCGCCCATCAGCTTGGTGAA
>NZ_VKHP01000864.1 GCF_010811875.1 Bradyrhizobium uaiense | reverse complement strand
CAGCATACAGGACAAAGCGAGCGTTCGATTGATCCTCATGACGAGAAAACAGGGACGAGGCGCCGATGTTCCCGGTCAAATCCTCACGATTTGCGGAAACGGATCAGCGAGAAATGCCCCATCGGCGCCGAGAGCGGCCCGCGCCGCATCTTCGAGCTCGCCTTTGCGCCGCTGGCGCGGCGGCTCGGCTGGCGTCCGGAATTTCCGTGGGAGCGGCTGACCAATTGGGCCGCGAAACACGGCGGC
>NZ_VKHP01000863.1 GCF_010811875.1 Bradyrhizobium uaiense | reverse complement strand
GTGAAAGAACTGGATGCCGGCGAAGTGGCCGGCCGGGCGGCGCGGCTGTTGCATCCAATGCGCGCCAACCGATGCGTTGCCGACCGAATCTTTCGCACGCGGCGGCGCCACGATGTCGTCCAGCATCGCGGTCGACATGGAGTCACTCGAATCCGCCTAGGCCGCGCGCGCAACCGCTGTGGGCGTCGAGATCAGGCGCGGCCTCGGCGTCGAGGCGATTGATCAGTCCGATGACGGTGTGACCGT
>NZ_VKHP01000086.1 GCF_010811875.1 Bradyrhizobium uaiense | reverse complement strand
GTGGATCAGGCGCACGAGGCACTCAAGCAAGTGTTCTGGGCAGAGGGCTTGCCCGTAGTCGAATTCCAAAACCAGCCACTGCCCGGCCATGAACTCATTCAGCGTAAGCTCGGCTACGGACGCGGCTGTCCCTGGTCCTGCCACGGACGCGGAGATCTTAGCTACCATATCGACGACTATCCGGGTGCGCTCGAGGCGATACGCTGCTCGCTCGTGGTCGGCTATCCCGCACAGGCTGTGCTCGCCAACCCCGAAGTCGTAGATGCCTACTTAGCCGCTTTCCGAAAGCTAGAGCGGAATTTGCGCGTGTTCGAGCGCTTTGCGGCCGATCTGCCGTCCATTCCACCCTGGCTCGCACCACCCCGGATATTCTGATGCGCACGCAATACCCGAATGTTGCAGCCGACTTTGCCCGCCAACTCGCTGATCGGGCCCACGCGCTGCGTCTGCTGATCCTGCGGACCCATGCTGCCGCTGGCCAGGGTCATCTTGGAAGTTCGCTGTCGATCGTGGAGATTCTGGTCGCTTTGATGTCTAGCGGGATAGACACTGGCCACTGGGCCGAGGGTGCACCGCACGGCGATCGCATCGTGCTCTCAAAGGGGCATGCCGCGCTCGCTTTCTATTGCGCGCTGACCCAAGTCGGAGTGGTGCCGCAACACGCTCTGGAGTCGTTCAGCCGCAACGGCGGTGAGCTCGAACCGCATCCTAACGAGCACACGCTTCCTGCTGTCCAAGCCTCCACCGGCTCGCTTGGACAGGGTCTCTCAATCGGTCTCGGCCTTGCATTTGGCAGCCGCATGTGCGGTCGCGACGACTCTTGCTTCGTCATTCTAGGAGACGGAGAGCTGAACGAGGGCCAGTGCTGGGAGGCGGCGATTGCGGCGGCGCAACTTCAGCTCGGCAATTTGGTGGCGGTGGTCGACGCCAATGGATTCCAGCAAGATGGCCCCATGGACGAGATCATGCCCATTCCCGGCATGGCAGCGGCGTGGCGAGCACTTGGCTGGGAGACCGCGGACGTCGACGGACACGACTGTTCGGCTCTGCTGGGGACGCTGGCGGCGGTGAATGCGGCCTCCACCGACCGCCCGAAACTGATCGTGGCGCGCACCGTGAAGGGCCGCGGGGTACCATTCCTCGAGCATACGACGGACAGCCATTTTCCGCCGCCGCTGACCGAAGTGGAGATCGCCATCGTCGATCAACTGGTCGCCAAGAGGTCTGCAGATGTCCGTTGGTGAACTCTATGGTCCTTTATTAACGGCGCTGGGCGGTCGCGACGAGCGGATAGTCGTCGTTGACGCTGGACTTGGCTCATCCATGCAGACTGGCCAATTCCGCGCCGCTTATCCGCAGCGATACGTCAATCTCGGAATCGCCGAGGCCAACGCGGTCGGCTTCGCTTCGGGACTTGCCCGCCGTGGTCTGCGGCCTTTTGTCCACTCGTTCTCCAACTTCCTGGCGCGCCGTGCGCATGACCAGATCGCAATTTCGGTCGTGGTGGCTGGATTGCCGGTCACGCTGGTCGCCGGGTCATGCGGCGTATTCGACGGTCGCAATGGTCCGTCGCATTTTGCTGGCGACGATCTGGCCGCTATTTGCGCGATGCCCGGCATGACCGTGTTCGAGCCCGCGGACGCAGTCGACCTGGAAACAACCCTCGAACGGGCGCGTGCGAGTGCCGGGCCGAACTATCTTCGGCTGCGCCGCCACGGCATGCCGCAGACCATCGGCGATTCGCTGCAAGCGCGCGAGGCCGTGCGCGTGATCCACATCAATTCCGCGCCGCCGATCGTCACGGTTGTGGCCATTGGCGCCATCCTGGACGAGGTCGTGACCGCATGCCGGATTCTGCTCGACGAGGGGATCGTACCGGAGCTCGTCCACGTCCTGCGGGCCAAGCCGCTCGACGAAGCCACCATCCTCGCTTCCGCGCGCCGTACGGGACGCATCGTCGCCATCGAGAATCACGTCGCGCATGGCGGTTGTGCCGCCGGCATTGCGGCGCTGGTTGCGCGTGAAGGGTTACGGTTCGCGGCGCTGACGTTGCCGGACGACATTCTCCCCGCCGGCGACGCTCGCTGGCTCCTCGCCCGTTGCGGACTCGACGCAACGTCGATCGCCGTGCGCCTCTCAAGCCTGCTGTCTTCGTGGAGTCACTAGTGATTCAACATCTCACTCCGCTTGCCGCTGCGTATCGCCAACAACTTCCGGACAAGACGCGCGCGCTCGTCCGGTGGCGCCGAGAAGCATTTGGCTTGCTGGCTGCCTTCCCGGACGGTCACGTGGCGGTGCTGGACGCAGGAGCGGAGCCTTTGCTGCACGCCGGCGCCGACTACGCACGCTGTGCCAGCTACCGTCTGCCTTGCCTCGAGGTGCCAACGGATTTCCATTTCTCTGCGCCGCTGATGGTCTGGTTGGAACTCACACGCGCCTGCAATCTTCGCTGTCCGCACTGCTTCGTCGAAGGTGGAGTGGCGCGGGCTGGCGAGATGACCACCGCTCGCATTCTGAGCCTGCTCGACGAGTGGGCGCAGATGGGTGTCTTCTCGGTCATCCTCACGGGTGGCGAGCCGACCATGCATCCGGATTTCCTCGATATTGTCCGTCATGCGCACAACCTTGGCTTTGTGGTCGGGATTGCCACCAACGGCATGCCAGTCACGAAGCGCATGCTGGCCGCGATCCCCCGGGATGATGTGATTATCAGCGTCAGCATTGACCACCTGCACGGTCAGGGCGCTCGCAAGGGCCTAAGCGACTTCGAGTTCACCAAGGGTAAGCTCCTTATGATGAAAGAGGCCGGCTTCAACACCTCCATCATGACGACGACATCGAGCCAGAACGTGCATCAACTACAAGCCATCATAGAGTGGGCGGTTGAGAATGATCTCAGCCTTCGCAGCGTACCATTCGTCGAGATGGGGCGCGGCAAGCTCAACGGACATCTGCTTAATCGCAATGAGGACGTCGAAGCTGCGGCCCGATTCTGGATGGCCGAGGAAGAATGGGAGCGCGTGCGCGATCCCAAGCTCGGCCTGTGTGCCGGTAAAGTCTTCAATTTCCTGCTGACGATGGTGTACGCGACACGTCGCTGCATGAGCGGCCGGGGCATCGCCTATGTCAATTCGAATGGCGACATTTATCCGTGCAGCACCTGTTCGGGCAACAAGGTCCTATGTGCAGGCAACGCGAAATGGACCCAGTTCCGGGAGATCTGGGAAGGCCACTGGGACATCCGCGCCATCACGTGGGACAGCTTCGAGCGAACCTGCGCCGGCTGCGCGATCGCCGATCGAAAGTACTTCTGCACGGGCCGGTGTCCCGGCAGTTCCAGCGTCCGCCATGGCCGTCTCGACGGGTGCGGAAGCACGAACTTCCAGAAAGCCAGCATCTTGCGCCGTGAAGAGTTGTTCAAGGCCAGCATCCACGCCGAGCCCGCCGTGCCGGTGCGTGTGCCGCCCGTGAACGCGTCCGATTCCTCTGTCACTGCATGATCCGGGATCCATCGATGCGCGTTTCGCTCGCAACCAGCCTTCATCTCGACCACGGCGCGCGCCGCTTCGACGCCCGCCCGGGCGATCCGATCGACGTTATGCAGGCGTTCGTGCCGGTCGGGCTGCTTTCCCTCAAAGCATCGTGCAATCGCGCCTGTCCGACCGCATCGGTCGACGTGGTCGAGGTCAACACGCTGATAAACGCCGGACGGATCGTGAACGGCAAGGACTTCTACGACGATCTTGCGGACACCATCCTGGGCGACGGGGCGGACGTCGTCGGCTTGATGACAGACTCGGACTCGCTGCACCATACCGTTGCGGTGGCAAAGCGCGTCAAGGCACGCTCACCGCGTTCGTTCGTTTGCCTCGGCGGACCGGCCTCTTCGCCGCTCGCCGGCAACCTTCTGCAGCGCTTCGAGGCGCTCGATTTCATCGTGCGCGGGGAAGGCGAGGAGACCTTTTCAGATCTCATGTGCGCGCTTGAGCACGGAACGATGCCGAGCGGCATCGCGGGACTGACCTGGCGCGATCGCTCGGAGGTCGTGCACAATGCTGATCGCAAGGTGATCGACGATCTTGACACCCTGCCGATCCCGGATTTCGCCGCCTATCCCAGGATGGCGGACGCTGCACTCTATCTCGATGTCGGTCGCGGCTGTCCGTTCAAGTGCTCGTTCTGTGCAACCGCGCCATTCTGGGAGCGGCGTTACCGGATGAAATCGATCCCGCGGATTCTCGACGAGATCCGCCTCCTTCGCGACCGCTGGGGCCGTCATCACGTGAACTTCTCGCATGATATTTTCACCTGTGACATGAAATGGACGCACCGCTTCTGCGACGCGATGAAGGCGGCTGAACTAGGCTTCACGTGGTCCTGCTCGACGCGCACCGATGTGATCGACCCCGATCTGCTCGCCCACATGGCCGAAGCCGGATGCGTCGAGATCTACTATGGCATCGAGAGCGGCTCCCAAGCGATGCAGGGAACGATCGATAAGAATCTCGACCTCCGCCGATCGCGCGAGATTGTGCGTACGACGGCCGCGCTCGGCATTCGTCCGGTCACCGGCTTCATTCTCGGTTACCCCAATGAGACACCCGAGTCGGCCTCGGACACAGTTACGCGCTTCTTCGACTTCCTCGAAATCGGCAGATATCGAGCACATATCTTCACACTTTGCCCGTTTCCGGGGGCACCGATGTTCGCCCGTGCCAAAGACTCGGTCGAGCGGCGGTCCGAGTGCCTCGACCTTCCACTTGCGACCAAGCCGGCGGCGGAGGCGGACCGGACAATCAACGAAAATCCCGACATTTTCGTCGGGCAGTTTCGATATGCGACGCCGGACATTTCGTCGGAGCTCATCGCTGCGGCCGAGGAGATTTCTCCGCACCTGGTGCTGCTCAAGCGGCTCTGGCCAATGCTGCTGCCGCACTATGATGCGCCGATGACCATGTTGACGCGCTGGACGCACTGGATTGCTGCGCGGAATGCGGACCGACCGTGGCGAGCCCGCCATCACGGCGATGCGGGCGACCTGATCGACTTCCTGGCTCGCGAACTAGCGGAGCTCGGCATCGCGGATGGCCGACTCGCAGAGTTCCTGCGCTATGAGGCTGTGAAGCTCGCTGCCGCGGCGCTCCCCATGGGCACGATGGAGGATGCGGGGCGGCTGCCGGAATTGAGCAGCGAGACGACGCTTGAGCGCGCTCGGCCCTATCTCCTTGCGGCGTTCGCAGTCGACATCGGTGCGGTGATCGCGGGGCAGTCGCTCCCGGTCAACGACATCACGTTGCCGCAGTGGGTCCTTTTCGCACGGGGGACGGGCGGTGGGCTCGACACGATGGTGATCAGCGAAGCCGCACGCCGCATCCTCGAATATGTGCAGCGGCCGCGAAAGGTGCGCGAACTCGCCCAGGCCGCCCTGATCGATTTCACCGGGCATGGTCGTGAGCCGATCGAGCGAGGTCTCGAAACGGTCCACGCGCTGCTCGTACGCAGGCTACTGAAGGAGGTGCAACCGTCATGACCGTGCCGTCGCATGTCATCGCCCACGCGCTATGCGAAGAGGGTCCCGTCTATGTCTACGATCTGGCCGTGTTGCGTCAGCGCCTCGCCCGATTGGATGCGCTGCCGATACGCCGCAAGCAAGTCCACTTCGCCACAATGGCAAACGACAATCCGCAGGTTCTCAGCGAAATAGCGGCGGCCGGACACGGCGCGTTCGTGAACTCGGCCCGCCATCTGTCGCTCGCATTGTCGGCCGGTTTTTCGCCTGATCGCATCATTTTCGCGTCCAGCAACATGACGCCGGACGAAATGCGGCATTGTCATAGCTGCGGCGTCCACCTCGTGCTGGACTCGCTGGCGCAAGTCGAGACCTTTGACGCCATGGCGTCCCGTGACACTGCGATCGGCGTCCGTGTCAACGTTGGCAGCGCCATCGATGCTCCGGACATCGCCGACGAACCCTCATATCGTTTCGGCCTACTGCCCGAGGAACTTACCTGCGCCGTGGAACGGGTTCGGAGGCTGCGGATATGCGGCGTGCATTCCTATTTTGGTACCGACATCATGTCACCGGCGACGCTGGCGGAGGGGTTGCGTAGGCTCGTAAACGTTGCAGTATCGTTGCCTGATCTGAGCTACGTCGACAGCGGTGGCGGGTTTGGCGTACCCGAGGAGGTCGGCGCTCCCGAGTTTGACCTGGATACCTACGGCCGTCTGGTGGCCGCGGAGCTTTCCGGGCTCGAGAGCCGGCTTGGCCGGCCTGTCAAGCTTGTGATCGAGCCCGGACGCTGGTTGGTCGCGCCGATCGGCTGGTTTTTCGTTCGCGTCGTCGATGTCAAGCGGCGGCCCGATCGAATCTTCGTCGGTACCGCGGCGAGTGTTGCGCAATTTCCGCGACCGCTCGTTTATCCCGAGAAGGCGCGCCATGCATGCGAGATCGTGACCTGTGAGCGCAGCCGCGCGCTCGCTGACCGTCCGATCTGGCTCTCGGGGAATTCCACGTATTCGCGCGATTTTCTCGCTCGCTCCGTCACGTTGCCAGAACCGGAAGTGGGTGATCTGATCGCATTCCATCATGCGGGCGCATATTGCCGCTCAATGGTAACCCGTTTTCTCGGCAAGGAGATGCCCGTCGAAATCGCTCTCGACGCAACAGCCCGCCAATCCCAACTGCTCAGCGTCGCCGAATGAGAGGAAAGCACATGTCGGCACTTGGAATGTACAGTCTGTTGCGGCGGCTCGAGCCGGCGCGCAACCAGCTCGCAAATCATGACGTCTATGCTGGTCTCAAATGCATCGAAGATATCCGCGTGTTCATGGAGCACCATGTTTTTGCGGTATGGGATTTCATGTCGCTGCTGAAAAGCCTGCAGCGTCGCCTAAGCTGTGTCGAGGTGCCCTGGCTGCCGGTGGGGGAGGCTCGCATGCGGCGGCTGATCAACGAGATCGTGCTCGAAGAGGAAACTGACCTGATCGACGGCGAACCCGCCAGCCATTTCGAGCTTTACCGTTCAGCGATGGTGGCAGCCGGCGCGAATACCCGACCGATCGACGCGTTCGTGGCGGCTCTGCGCGAGGGAGCGAGTGTGGCCGTCGCGCTCGCTGGCTGTTCGGCGCCGGTTGGCGCGCGCGCCTTCGTCGGCAAGACCTTCGAGATCATCGCCTCAGACAATCTTCACCAGATCGCAGCGGCGTTTACATTCGGGCGCGAGGAGGCGATCCCCGGCATGTTTCGCACGTTGGTCGCTTCGCTGGCGCGCCAGCCGTCCGGTTCGCTCAGTCCTTTCCAGACATATCTCGATCGTCATATAGGGCTCGACGAAGACAACCATGGACCAATGGCCGTGGCGATGCTCGCCGAATTGTGCGGAGACGACGAGCGACGCTGGGAGGAGGCTGCCGATGCGGCGTTGGCCGCGCTCGCTGCGCGCCTCACCTTGTGGAGCACGGTGTCAAGCGAGGTTTCGCTCCGAAGGCTTGGCATACCGAGCCTCGTTGCGGCGTGATTTTAGGCGGGAGCGCGCGATGGCGATGCCGAGGGCGTGCGAGCAGGGCATCCTTCTCACGGTCGGCATGGCCTGGCCAGGCGGACCACCGGTCGTGCAGGAGACCCGGTTCGCCGCCCATTGCGAAGGGGCCGAGAGGCGCAGCGGTCCCCCTCCGGTGGAGTGGGGCGTTCCTGATGCGGATACGCCGCCGGCGACGCCGCCGGAACTAGCACTCCTCAGGCTCAAGGAGTTTGTGACAGCTGTCGGACAGCCGGCCTCGCTGCGCTACAGCCGCGTTATCGCACAGCGTTGGATCCTCGAACCATTCGCCGGCTGGCGGTGCCGCCCTATCAACGTATTCGCTCTCACTGGGCGCTTACAGCTAGCCAACGGCCGATTCATGCCGGTCGGGTGGAGTGGGACCGGCGATGGATTGGCTCGTCTCCAAGGCGGGGCGGCACGGCAGCATCTCGTGCGGGTCGCGCGCAACGCCGGTGAGGCGAACGCCACCGCGCCCGGGGATGGTCCTGCCGTTCTGGCCGCCCAGCCGGCCGCTTTGATCGCGCATGAGGCGATCGGGCATTTCGCGGAAGCCTCGGCGGACTCCGGAGTCGATCTTCGCCATCGGCTCGGTTGCCGGCTTGCAGCCGACGATATCGACGTGCTCGACGATCCGACCTGCAAGGCTGCCGCGTGCTATGAGGTGGATGACGACGGCATCATGGCGATGGGAGCAACCCGCATCCTGAAGGACGGTGTGCTGGTGCGCCAGCTGCACGGGCGGGCATCGGCGCTGGCGGCGGGCGACATTCCGACCGCTAATGCGCGCTCGTCGCAGATTACGTTGCCTCCGATTCCCCGCATGTCCAATCTGATCGTTCTGCCGGGTACGAGCTCGTTTGGCGAGCTCGTCGATAGCGTCGGTGATGGTGTGATCATTCATCATCTGTCGCATGGATTTTCGCGCGGCCTCCATGTCGAGGCACGCATCGTGCTCGGTGAGATCGTCGCCACGGGACGGGCCACCGGCCGCTTCTTTACCGGAGGACGAGTGGAAGAGCGCGTTGATGTGCTGACCGGCTGTATGGCGCGCAGCCGTGAGAGCGAACTCAACCCGAACGCCCTGTGCGGCAAGCACGGGCAAATTCTCTACGATGTGGGCACAGTGGCTCCTGCTCTGCAGTTGTCGCGGTTAAGGATCGTCGGATGAACGGCATCGACCGCAGCATCGCCTTTGCCCGCACGCGCGACGGCTGCAGGATCAGCCATTTCGCTCATCACGTGGTCGTCGACGGAACCGTGGCGGATGTGTGCGCGTGCACGATCGATCCGCAGGAATGCGACGGCGGAGCGCTTGCTGCATGGGCGAGGTGGTGCGACCGAGTGCCGATCGACCGGATCCCTGGCCTCATGGCTGAATGCGGAGCGGTGTGCGAGGGCCAATGGTCCCGCACCTATACTGTCGTTCATCTCAACGGTGCAATTCTGGAGATCGATGGAGAGAGCTTTGACTATCCGCTTGCCGCTTACGAGCTGGAATGGTCACTGCGTCCGCAGGGCGCCGCCGTTGTACTCGGGCCGTCGGCGGTTCTTGCCCTGGTCGACTTTGCCATCGATGGCGTACTGGCGTCCCGTTGGCCACCCGCGGGGGTTCTGGAGCGGCTGAGCATCGTCGATACGCCACATTCGCCGTATCCGCCACAGCACCGGGCGAACGGTGCGCCGCGACCGGTTGGGACCGGCAACTCCGGAGTGATCGACGACGCTACCTTCCTGCTACTGCAGCGCAGCGAGCGCTGGCAGCGGCCGCTCAATGCGTTGTACAATATCAACCGCCGCAACCTTTCGGTCTCGCATTCGACCGTGGCTGAGCACCCGAGCGTAGCCGTGGTGATCGACGCACTGGTCGCTGAAGGGGAACCCACCATCGCGTCGTCGAACTGGATCGGCACCTGGCATCTGCAGTCGCCGGACGGGCGTTGCTGGGGGCGCCGACCGTTCGCGATCAATTTGCACGTGTCGGAATTGCTCGAGGCGGCTGACTGGGCGGTGTCGCCACCGCGCGCCGCATGTATTTGCGATCCAATTGAGGGCGAAATCTTCGGGCTCGCTCCGTCGCTCCTCGTCAAAGCATTGCCGTCGGCCACGACACTCGATGAGGTGCGGTCATGATGATGCATGCAATTGATCTCGCGCCTCATTGCAATGCCCACGCGGCGACGTTCGACGGCGGCCGCAGCCTGGGCTGCGTAAACATATGGGGTAATAGTTTCCCAGCCGAGGAAGTCCCGTTCGGCCGCACCATGATCGTTGGCGGCGTTAGCTACCGGCTGGCGGCGAAGTTGCCAGGCGCGCCAGACCATGTCGAAGCCCTTGGGCAACGGATCGAGGTCGGCACCGTTGCCGGCGGACAGGCCCTCGGCGTCCTAGGGTTCGGCGAACTAGGATCACAGGACTTGACGTTAGCCTTGACAGATTGCTTCGGCGTGGTCGTCAGAATCCAGGTGACTCTGCCGAACTGGCTGTTGCCGCGAGAGGCGCCCGCCAGCGCCGCGGCCTGGTCGGCCAGCCATCTGCACTATGTGGGTGACTACGAGCTCGATCATCTTCGTCCCGCGATGTTCAGCGTGATGGCGCGCTTGCCGACGCTGGCTTGGCTCGTCGCTGTCACGATCGAACCCAATCCGCTCGCCCATGTGATGGGGTTGACCTTTTTGCGGGAGGGAGGCCTCCATGCTTGACCGGGTTGTGCCGATCTTGGTGCCGAGCGCGCTGGCAAATCTGCAGACAATTCTCGACGATCTTCTTGGGGTTCCGAGCGCGTTCATGCTGGCGAGCGTCTGGTCGTTCAATCGCTTTGACCCGGAGCGGGCGGCAATTGCCGAATTCGACCTACCGTCCGGCTGGCCATTGGTGGCGGAACGGGTCGCCGCATTCGCGGGAGTAGAGCTCGTGGCCTCCGAGTCCGATCCGACTGATCTCGCCTACCAGCGCCTGGAGCTGGGACAGCCAGTCGTGCTCGCTGTCGACAGCCACGAGCTGCCGTACCGTCCGGCCTATCGCAAGGTACACAGCGCCCGAACCGTCGTGGCCTCGCGAATTGACCGGACGGCAGGCACAGTCGATGTGATCGATCCATGGCTGCCGGCTTATGCCGGACCGCTTCCGATCGCTGCCCTGGATCGCGCGCGACAATCCGACGTGCCGGAGGATCATATCCTCGAGCCGCTCTATGCCGGCATCGCGCTGAAGCGCCGTTGGTGGACCTTGGCGCTCTCAGCGGTTGCGCCGAGCTACGCGCTCGACGGAGCATCGGCGGCCGTTGCGGCACTGGCGCATGAGGCAGCCAGAACGTCAAGCGCCGATGGACTCGAGCAATTCCGCGCCGCGGTAACGGGGGCGAGGGCAAGCTCTTCTCGCGAAAAACGAGTTCGTCGTGCCGCCGCCCTGCATCTTCGTGCCGAGATCGGGATGCGGGCTCATGTGCTCGCCCTGCTGCGTCGAACCGCGCAGCTGATGGGCGATTCGCTGTTCGCGGCGGAAACGGAGTACTGGGCACTGCACCTTGGGGCCCTCGGATTTGCTCGCGACGTACTGATCAAGTCGATCGGCTTCGATCGGCCGGAATATGCGCCGATTGTTGACCGCGCGCTGCGCGAGGCGCACCGCCGCGAGCAACGTTTTATCAACTTTATCTGCGAATTCTGCCCGCTCGAGCACGGGTTCGGATCGGGCACGAAGGAGGCGTCATGCTGAACCACATTGTCTGGGTGGTCTTCGACAGCGCTCGCTACGACTCGTTCGAAGCCGCGCGCACGCCAGCCATCGACCGCATAGGCGCATCCCAGCGACGCTACAGCTATGCGAGTTGGACTGCGCCCAGCCATCATGCCTTCTTAATGGGCTTGCCGCCGCATTCCAACGAGCCCGGCGTGCTGTCGTCGGAAGCGCATCGCCGCGATCTCTCCCTGTGGCAGACACGTATTGGTGGCCCTCGAGACATGGCGCTCACATTTGCGGATTTCGCGCCAACCCTTTCGTTGCCCTCGTTCCTCAAAAAGCTGGGCTATCGAACCGAAGCCTATGTGTCGATGCCGGTGCTTAACCCCAGGACCCTCATCGCGCACCATTTCGATGTCTTCGAGCTCATGCCGGTTCACAACGACCTTCGCGCCATCATCGGCCGGTTAAGTTTCGACGGCACCCCTCGATTCATCTTCATCAATACCGGGGAGACACACTATCCCTATGCCTTGCCTGGCGAAGACGGCGGCGACTTGCCGCACATTCCGGGAGTGCACGGCGTCTGGCGCGGTTTGGATGACTTCCTGAAAGGCGCGCAGGCATCGGCCGGTGATGGCGCGACAGCAAGCTTCGACGTCGAGCGGCTCCGGCCGCTCTGGCAAAAACAGGTTCGCTGTATCGAGCATCTCGACGGCGCGATCGGCGAGCTTATCAACGTCGCGCCGCCGGACACCTGGTTTATGGTCACCTCCGATCACGGCGAACTATTCGGTGAGGGGGGCTATTTTGGTCACGGACCGGTGATACACGAAAAGGTTTTTGAGGTATTCTTTGTCGAGGGACCGAGCCCACGGTCTGGCAGCCGAACCAGCTGCGAAAATGAACTCGAAGCAACAGTGCTGGGCCGCCTCAAGCGGCTTGGCTATCTTTGAATCTCGGTTCTGAGGCGCCTCAGATGTCGACAACAGCGCCCGAAATTACCATACGACCTCTAAAGCCGAAGGATTGGGCGTCGATTGAGAGGCTGTTCGGTCCGCGCGGAGCGTGCGGGGGCTGCTGGTGCATGTATTGGCGGGTCGAGAAGGGTGGACAAAGCTGGGATGCGTTGCGCGGGCAGCAAGCTCGGCGGCGCTTTCGTTCCCTTGTCTCGACCGGCCGAGCCAGCGGCCTGCTTGCGTTCGCACGACGCGTACCGATCGGATGGGTGTGCGTCGGACCTTGTGAGGAGTTTCCGCGGCTGCGGCGCGTTCGCGCCCTGCAACGCGAGCGGCCGCCGGGAACCTGGTCAATCGTATGCTTTTACATTCAGCCGAAATGGCGCGGCTTTGGACTTGGAACGCAGCTGCTCGAGGCGGCTCGCGATTTCGCGTTCGTTCGCGGCGCGGTCTGTGTTGAAGGCTATCCGGCCAACGTCAACCGAGGACAGAAAATGCCAGGGCCGTTCGTGTGGACCGGCGTACCCGCGATGTTTGCGGCGGCGGGATTTCGCTCAATCGCCTGCAAGGGGAGCTCCCGCCGGCTTTGCATCAGCGATCCGCAACGTGACACGACTTGATGCACGGTTGGTTGCCGAGGGTCAGGCCAACCTGTGTCGGAGAGCGCTGCAAAGACCCCGGTGCCCGTGCCGCGACACGCTCCAGCGTGACTAAACCGACTAAGGAAACGACAAGATGGCTCCTGCGCCTGACGAGTTCCGCGTCCTCTTAGACAACCACTTGGCCTTCCTGGCCTCGCATCGTGGAACGGTGGAGATGGTCGAAGGCAATGCCGTTGTCACCAGCGAGGCACCGGGCTTTTCCACGGTGTTTGCGACGGGCCGACCGCTGACTCCGACTATGATCGGCGGCCGGTCAGTGCGAACAGTGCCGTGGAACGACGCTTGGGCATCCTTGATACCAAGCCTTGAACTGACGCCAAGCGCCGAGATGATCTTCATGGTACGCAATCTCCAGGCGCCGCGGCCGCAGAAGCTGACCCCTTCGCATTTCAGTGTTCGGCGGGTGCAGACGGCTGATGACATAGCGGTGTTCGCCGACGTGCAGGCACGCGGCTTTCTCGGACCGGTGCATCCCGAGTTTGCCTGGTGGCACGCATTTATGAGCCGCAAGGCGCAAGAGAATCAGAGCAACCCGCTGCAACGGTTTTTGCTCGCGTATGACGGCTCGGATCCTGTCGGAACCCTCATCAGCATCTACAGCGACTCGCTCATAGGGCTCTATGCTATTGCGACACTGCCCGAACATCGGAGGCTCGGCGTGTGCACCACCCTGGTCAGAGTGTCGGAGGCCGATGCCATCGGGCGAGAGATCTCAACGGCGACGCTTCAGGTTATGGCTGGGAGCATTGCCGAGACGGTTTACCGCGATCTCGGGTATCACGAAGCCTTCCGCACCCCGATCCATGTGCCACGCGTACCTTTGTCCGGATAGCACGACGAGAGACCGCCCCCCTTTATCAACAACCCCTGCCGAGAGGCTGACTCGATAGGAGTCCGTGATGGTGATAGACGAAAAGCCGTTCCGCGATGCGCTTGAATTGCTGAGCGTAGACGACGTGCTGCTGCCTGAGGGGCTCTCGCCCGACGCTACACACATCGTCCGGACCGCCCGAGCGTGGACGAGCGCATCGCGCGTTGTTGGCTTTGGAATTGGAGAAAAGGTAACCAAGGGAAAAAAGAGCGGCACGCTCGCCTTGAAGATCTATGTCACCGAGAAGCTGCCATTATACCGTATTGAAGATGCGGAGCGCGTCCCACCAGAAGTCAATATTCCGGACATTGCTAAAGGACTGCCCACTGACGTAGAGGCTATCGGCATTCTCAAAGAGGAGTTGTTGGCGCTGAAGGAGCGCCCACTCATTCCAGGCTACAGCATCGGCAACATTGAGGAGAATACCGGAACTCTCGGCTGCATAGCTACGCCTCGTGGCGGAGGCGATGATTTGATCCTTAGCAACAGCCATATCCTGGCGCGCTACGGCCTTGCGCCGGTCGGCGATGCCATCATCCAGCCAGGTCGTGATGACGGCGGAGGCGGCGCGGACGCAGTCGCGACCCTCGTGAAGTTCTCGCCATTCGACTTCGGGTCCGGCTTTCCCAATACCTGTGATGCCGCGGTTGCCAAAGTTCAGCAGGGGATTGCGATCTCGCCCGCTATCGCCCAAATCGGTATGGTGACTGGGATCAACGCTTCGCTCCAGCGGGGTATGCAGGTTCAGAAGACTGGGCGCACGACCGATCACACGATCGGGACGATTCTCGACATCAATTTCCGATTCAAAATACCCTATCCGAACCCAGCCGCCAACGGCGAGCGGACGCCGCTCGGATTCCGCGATCAGGTGAGGTGCAGCCGCTATACCGACGGTGGCGACTCCGGTTCGCTCGTGTGTGACATGAATGGAAAGGCGGTTGGACTTCATTTCGTAGGCAGCGACTCGGTCAGCGTATTTAGCCCGATTCAATTTGTATTGGACGCGCTCGCGATTGAGTTACGAACACAGTAGGCTCAAATGCCGACCGAAGATGACGCCAAAGTTGCGCTCGATACGGTCTCGGAACAGCTGATAAAGCTACCGTGCGTGACCGGTCTTGGGATCGGAACGGCTTCGCAATCCGAGGGCGCTACCTTGTTTGTGTACCTAGACAGCAAACAAAAGGATCCGTCGGCACGAGCTGCGATTCCCAAGAAAGTCGAGATCAATCGGCCGGACGGAAGTAAGGTGGCCGTACCCGTTCAGCTGATTGAACAAGATGACTTGAAGTTCGAGTAGAATGCAGGCCAACCCACGCAGTGTATTGAGGTTGCGATTTTTCTGATGCAGCTGCCCGAATCTCGCCGCTGCCGAGTCGGCCATAGGATGCATCTCAGCACCTAGGGGAAAATCCATGAGAAAGATTCTCATAATGGGTTTGCCAGGCGCAGGAAAAACCGCGCTGGCTGCGGCGCTTGCGCCGCTGTTGAACGCTGTCGTCTTCAACGCCGATGCGGTCCGCGAAAATCTCTCACCCGACCTTGGCTTCAGCCACTCAGATCGCATCGAGCACGCGCGGCGCATGGGGTGGATGTGCGATCGGGTTCTAGAGGCCGGTGGCACGGCCATAGCCGATTTCATTTGTCCGACCCCCGACACCCGAGCGGCATTTGGTGATGCCTATCTCATTTGGGTCGATCGAATCCGACAAGGGCGCTTTGAAGACACAAATCGCTTGTTTGTTGCGCCTGAAAGATTTGATCTTCGGGTCACAGAGCACGGCAGCCCGCAAAGTTGGGCAGAGAAGGCCTTGAGCGAGCTTCGGCCCGCATTTGATCCACAAAAACCAACTGCACTATTTGTCGGTCGTTACCAACCGTTTCACGCTGGCCACAAGCGACTGATCGAAGAGGGACTACGCCGCGTTGGCCAGATCTGCATTGCAGTGCGGGATACACACGGCAACAATGCCAGCAACCCGTTGCCCTATTTTGCGGTGAGACAGCGCATCGAGGCGGTACTCTCAGCTTACGCAGGGAAGTTCGTCGTCGTGCCGCTACCCAATATTACGCACGTCTTCTACGGCCGCGACGTTGGATACACGATCGAGCGCATCGTCCTCGATGAGGCGACCGAGGCAATATCCGCGACAGAAATACGCCGATTGAGCTGTGCGCTCGGCTGATCCGTTAGGCTCATCAACCGAGGTTCTCCTCGAGAATCGTGGCAAGAAATCTCAGCGATTGCGTGAGCGACCGTGAACAAATGGACGGTAGCATCGAAGCGCTCGAGACCATCCTCGGGGCGATTAGTTGCGTCGGCAAGTCCCCGGTCAGGGTACCAATGATCAGTCCTCATGCACGCCTGGCTCAGGCCAAGGCCGTTGTGCTGAATTGGTTCGGCTTCAAGTGAACGATCGTGAACAAACCTTGGCGGGAACGCTCGTCCACTGCTCGGGACGCATCGTCACCTGGCTCCCGGAAGCACGGAAACCACAAACGGGAGACTTCTAAGATGCGTTTGTTGCGGGCCCCGCGACCAATTCGATCGAAAGAATACCAACAATCTCAAGAGATTGCCAGAGGGTAGTGGTTTAGGTCGCTTTGACCAAACGATCCGTAACGAAAGGGTTACCCTCAAACTCCATCCGCTTTCTCTCGATTCCGTTGAAAAAGGCGGCAGTAGTCCGATGTATTGGCGCCAGCGCCGATGCGGCCGAACGGCTGTATCGGCCTTTTTATGCAGGCTTGAGGGGTTGCATCGGGATCAGCTTGGCCATCTTGCGAAGGTTCTGGGCGGTGGCTGCGAGAGTGAACTCGTCGCGCGCGCCGTTTGGGCCTCGTAACCGCAAACGGTCGAGCTTGAGAATGCGTTTGAGGTGCGCAAACAGCATCTCGATCTTCTTGCGGAGCCGGCGCGAAGTGCGGCCCTCCCACGAGCTTGCGATCTGGCGCGCCATGTCGCGAGCGCCCTCGTAGATCGAGCGCGGTACTTTCCGCGACGCCTGCTTGGGGCAGCAGCGGGGCTTGAGGGGGCACCGATCGCAATCGCGCTTGCTGGCGACGTAAAGCATCGTGGCGCCGTCGTTCACCAGCGTTCCGGTCGTGGTGAGGACCTTACCGTCGGGACAGCGGTAGACGTCACCTGCGTGGTCGTAGGTGAAGTCGTGGCGCGAGAAGGTCCCATCCGTGCGGGCCGACTTGTCGAACACTGTAACGTGCGGCTCAATCCCATGCTCGTGGACCAACCAGCCGAGCATCTCGGCCGAGCCATAGCCGCTGTCGCCGAGAAGCCGGCTCGGATAGAGATCGAACCGTTCCAGCGAGCGCTCAATCATGCGCTTGGCCGCCAGCACCTCCGCTTGCCGGATGGCCGTAGTCGCCTCGACATCGACGATGATCGCGTTCTCGATGTCGACCAGGTAGTTTGTCGAGTAGGCGAAGAAGGCCTGGCCGCCGTGCGCCCCTGTCCAGCGCGCCGCCGGATCGGAGGGCGACACGAACTTCGGCGTGACCTCGGTCGCTGCTCCGAAGGCGGCATCGTCGAGGACGGCCAGATACTCATCGATCGCCCGGCCGAAGACTTCCGGGGGAAGTCCCTTGTCGCCTTCGATCCCCTTCTGCCGGTTGGCATCCGCCTTGATCAGGCTCGCATCGACTGCAAATCCGTCCCCACCGACCAGCCGCTCCCGGATACAGCGGCGCAAGACGCTCTCGAACACACGACGGAACAGATCACTCTCCCGGAAGCGGCCATGCCTGTTTTTGGAGAACGTCGAGTGATCCGGCACCGCCCCATCCAGGCCGAGCCGGCAGAACCACCGGTAGGCTAAATTGAGATGAACCTCATCGCACAGGCGCCGTTCTGATCGAATGCCGAAGCAGTAACCGATCAGGAGCATCCGGATCATCAGCTCGGGATCGATCGAAGGTCGGCCGATGCTACTGTAGAAAGGCGCCAGGTCCTGCCTGATCTCTTGCAGATCGACGAACCTGTCGACCGACCTCAGCAGGTGGTCGGCGGGAATATGCTTCTCGAGCGAGAACTCATAGAACAACGCAGCCTGTTCGACTTGCCGATGCCCCATCATGACCTTCAGTCCTGCCAATTAGACAGACTGAATCACTGATATCTCTGCGCCGCAACAGCCGACTTTTTCAACGAAATCTCTCGAAAGCGGTTGTCGGTAAACCCGCTAGAGGAAAATGACTCATCTTCCACTCAAGAGCGGCCGGCACCGGTTCAGCCAGCACCCGACCATCCAACATAGCCGTCGATCCCGTTCCGGAGCGGCCTTGGGAGCCCGCCCGCGGCCCCGGCCGCCAGAGATTAGCCGTAAGCTCCGGGAACGATGACGATGAGCTGATGCCACGGTGCATCACTTGAGTAAGTCTTGGCGTGCTTGTCGATGGCGGCCTGAATCTCGGCCAAAAACTCGCCTGCTAGTTGTTCAGATGTCTTTGACACGGTGGCCTCCCCAACGTTTGCGGCCCTGGCCATCTCTTAAGAGGGCGGATAGTAGACCTTGAACTCGTCGTGATGCCTCATGGACTCGGGCCTGTATGGGCCGTGTCCGGCACACAGGGTCACCTCGTCCAATTTGAACCGTTCCCTGACGGAAGGATGGACGCGTGCGTCATGTGGTATCTTCCGGATCTCCTCCTCCCAATTGAGTCGGCTAAGCCGCCCACGGAGCCATTTCAGCCATCCCGGCAACTTCTCAACGTACCCATCGATGGTGTCTCGCATGCCTGCGAGTTCGCAATGCTGGACGCCATCCGATCGGGGATAGAGGTTCAAAGGAGTGCCGGCGTCGCCGGTGTTCGCCAGCTTGGAGGCGCTCACGAGCACGGGACCCAGTTTCAGGCCATTGGGTATCGAAGTGGCCTCTTCGATCATCCACGTCAGGGCGTTGTCCGAGAGCCTCGACTCTGTCTCGGGATAGCTACCACCGATATCGGAGTGATTGCCCGCAAACCACATCTGCACCAATTTGGGCGGTCCTTCGGCGTCCGGCCTGGCCGCCGGATCGTCGGCAACGGTGCCCCACTGCACTCGCTGAAAGTCCTTGCGGTTCTCGTCGATCGCGTTCGCCGCACGACCGAAACGGACGTAGACGCTGAGCAGACGGTCGAAATTCTCGTCCTTCCACTCTGCGTAGTGCTTGCGCGGAGGATCCCCAGCGTTTGGAAAATCCCGAATGACCTTGAGGCGGGATTGTTTCTGTCGGCGCGCCCACCAGCCACCCATTCCAAGCACAGTCAGCGCGAGGAGAGCCCACCAAGTAGGCCAAAAAGGCGCCAACGAGCCCAGGAGCCAGGCGACTACGAGCATGGGCAGTGCCGCGACCGAGCCAACCGTGAGCGTGAATGCCAGAGCCAATCCGGCTTGGATGGCGAAACGACGGAAACCCTTGGCTCCCAGTGAGGCGACCGTGTCGAAGACGCCGATGAAGTAAGGAGCTACGTTGGAATTAAAATCCCCGTCGGATCCATATTTCTCGCGAAATCGCCGCGCTTGCTCGAGGCGTTCGGCTGCATACCGATCACGGGGATATCCGGCGCCGTGCTCAAGCACCACCGTGACGGCCTCCGTAGCGATGTCGTCCACTTGCTTCCGGAAGCGCATTAGGGGACCTGTTGGTGTCTTGGTCGGTACCCCGCACAGCATAAGCAGGTTCGCCAGGCTGCGGACGGTGTAAGCACCGCGACTAAAGCCAATAAGGAAGATTCGATCACCGGGTTCGTAGTGGTTGATGATGAAGGCGTAGCAATCGGCGATGTTCCTAACGATGCCATTGCCCGTGACCGAGCCGAGCAATTTTTGAATGAAACGCCAAGGGGCGGTTAGGGCGGTGGCCCCCATATCTGTACCGAGCCCTGGATCGTAGAACGCCACCTGTTCGTGAGGGTCGATAGGATTATCGGGGCCCGTCCGGGATGCGCGGTACATCTTGTAGACGTTGCTGACGCGCTGCTCGGGACGTACGCCGCCATCTTGGCCGGTCCCATCCGAGTAGACCACGAAATTCTTCGTCAAGACATCCTCCAGCTCAAAGCATCAGTCTGCGAGCAGATATTGCTCAATCGAAACATGTGGGATTGCATTGTAAGTCGTAGATTACCGCGATCACGTTGCCGGCAAGTCGGAAAACAGGTCGCGCAAAGGGTGTCCCAGGTACGCGGAGACCAGCTTTTGCTGGTCGGGAGATACCTTGTCGTTGCCGGAAAACAGCTTCTGAACGTCCCCGACATCGACTTCCAGCAGACGTGCCATCCCCGCGATATCACGGTTTGCGACCTTGAGCGCCTCGTCTAGGTCGACACGAGAATAGCGCGGACTGTAGTCGGTTCCGCCGACGCTTCGCAGCAGCGAGCTGGCGACCCCACGGATTGCGGCCATTGAACGATCGGACATCAGTCCCGAAACGACGGCCAGCAGGGAGATGAAGTAGGGATTAAGCGGAGCGTTGCCGGCGAGCTTTCCTGTGTCGGCAAGCACAGGCACTCCGGCCTTGGCGATAATGAACATGACAATCGCCAGGACTGCTCCAAACGCGAGCCGAAGCGGGTATTCGCCGAACGAAAGTGACTCCTGATCGTTGCTGATGAACGCGGCGAGCAAGTTCAGGGCGCTGCCGAGCACTCCCATCGAGATGAGCAGCGACAAGACGACCATATCGTTGGTCCACAGCGCCACGGTGTAGACTGCACCGCCCCAGACGCTGGAGAGCGACGACAGTTCGGCGGTGATGTTGACGATGCGCTCGACGAGTTCGGGTGCGGTTGTCGAATTGGAATCACCAAACAGCTTGGCAGCGGCATGCTCGCGATCTTGTCGTTGTTCCTGGAGACTGGCGATCCAGCTTTCCTTGCCCTTTATCTTGGCTTCATTCGTTTGGACTGTCGCACGGAGTTCTACGTTCTCGATGTAGCGCTTTTTTGTCTCGGTGAGTTCGCTGCCAAACCGCTTTTGCAGATCGTCGCGAGAAAGCAGAAATTCTAGTTGGGTAATAATCTCAGGGACACTCGATGTGTTTTCTGCCGGTGAGGCCGTAGAAATTGATGTCAATTGCCCCGATGCTGCGGTCACTCTTTGCTTCAGAGATCTGACGTCCTCGGCAAGGCGGGTAGCCTCGTTTAGCTGCTCGGCCGCGAGCACCAGATTGTTTTGCTTGTCTTTTGCGACGTTTATCCGGTCTTGCGCGATGCCTTCACGCAGCCTTCTGATCGCTTCTGGCCAATTCTTGAAGTCCTCCCGAAACTGATCGACGCGCCAAATCGTTAGAGGCGCGCCGTTCAAGCTCAATTCCGCGATCCTCGATTGGAATTGAGCTGCCGCAAAAAAAGTCACGGCTCCCGCCGCGGAGACGACTACGAAGAGAATCAACACAATGCCGCCCAAAACGCGGACCGGTCGGAAGTCGCCGAGATAGCGCTTGATCCAACCAGCCCGCTCGGGCGCGTTCTCTACTTGTGGCGTCGAAGTATCGGACGCATCGCTCATTAGCAATTGTCCTTAGCCGTGCGCATTTTGGTGCAAATTCCGATCTGCAATTCTAGGCTGCTGCAATAAAGGCTCAAAACCACCGTGCCCGAACGCATCGGGTCAGGTGCTTAGCGGGCTGTCAAGCACCAACCTGCATTTTTCTAACAGTCACCCTCCGGTAGAGCGTCGCGCATATCTTGCAAGATCCATCTCACTTCACGCCTGGGATTCAAGCTCCTTCTTGGCCGCTCGGAAACGTTTGCCCTGCGCTTCGCCAGCCGTCACTCGATGGCTGCCCTACAGTCATTGGCGGCTCCACCGAGGAAGTCGAGCGGTTCGCGAGAGGTTTACGTCGGGGCGATCGATCGAGAGCAGACAGCGGGTCGCTGGGAAGCAAACGGTCAACAGATAATGACGGTCAGCGTCGCCTGCACACTTTCACATGCGCGTTTGCGCGTCCAAGTTCGTCCGTATCGTACGAAGTTTGTGCTGGTGAACTAACTCGTCTGTTGATCGAGCCGGTGAGGCCGCGAATTTTACATCGGGCTGTAACACAAGATAAACATAACTGTTGCTTGTGGTGATTGCGATTTTGATTAGAGGTCGTGAATATTAATGACGGCACCCCATAGTTGTGCTACAGAAGTAGAGCGTTTGATCGCTGAGCCAGCATCCTGAGTTTGCTTCTTCGGGGAGTGAAATGGACACCGGAGCGCTTACGATCGCCTATGCGCGCGTGAAGGCGATACTCGATGAGGCTGCGGGCGACAGCTCCGCTGATTATGGTGGTGCCGGACGGTTCTGGACCAGGGGGGCTCGGGCGCTTGAGGAGGCCGAGATTTTCGGCGTGAAGATGGTCGCGCCGCCAGCAACGGGCCATGCCTGCTGTGCTCCAGTTCGCACGCGGAGTGCTGCGTCCGGGCTGATCAAGGGATTGCGAGGCGAAGCGCCATTCGACGGTGACCGTTTCCCCGCGCTACCGTGGGGCGGCAGGACCGTATCTCCATCGGATATTGACCACATTGCCGAGTGGATTGACGCCGGCTGTCCGGATGAGACGACCAGCGTTCCGGTCGAGCTTTCGCCCGGCGAGCCAGCACCGCCTGTCAGAGTCCGCACGAGCCAGATCGCAGAGTTTGCAGTGGCTGTCGAAGGCTATTCGCCGACCAGCCAAGTCGGCGAGCCGCGACGACGCATGAACATCGATTTCATGGGCGAGGCTCAGCTTGATCGTCTACGCCGCGGCTTTCGCCAACTCTACGCGCTGAACCGCTGGCCTGAAGACCGGCGCAGCTACAACAACCAGGCGCTCATCCACCAAAACCATTGCCAGCACGGCTGGGAGCGCTTCCTGCCCTGGCATCGCGCTTATCTCTATGAGTTCGAGCAGAACCTGCAAGACTTCGAACCCGGGCTCATGCTGCCGTACTGGGACTTCACGATGCCCGAGTACCGTCCGGAGGAGCCGGACAAGGGTTGCATCATTCCCAAGTCGATGAAGGCGTATCTCACTGAAGAAGCGGCTGAGACTCTGGTAGCGGCGCTTGATCCCGCGCCGACGGCGGATCAGAAGAAGGCAGTCCTGGCGCTTGCACGTGAGCGCACCTACTTCACCTCACAACACCACTTCTTCTGCCATCTGGTCACCACGATCGGCTATGGGGCTGTGACCCCCGATCCCAAGAATGCCAATCGCCAGCGCTTGATCGACGCGCTGCTCGAGTCGAACGCTCTGTGGTATCCGCTGCGCTATCCCGCCGAGTATGCCGGCGGCGGCACCATCAACCAAGTGATCCACTATCACTACCCGTCGGCTGACGACATTACCCAGATCTTGAGCCTCAACAATTTCCGCGACTTCGGCGGCGGCAATATTTACGACGCTGCTTTCGGCTTCCTCGACCAGAACCCGCATAACACCATGCACATATGGACCGGCGGTCAAAATCCCGATGCCGGGCTGGCAGCCTACGTGTGCAAGGACGGTCCCACTGCGACTGGGACGACGCCGCAGCCTGAAGCGGACACCGCGCGCCTGCGCGCGCTAACGATACGCCGTAACGATGCCGCCCAGGTGGGTGGTCGCCGCTTCCACGCGCGATCGGACCTCTATTCCCAGCCAGGCCTCGGCGACATGTTCAGCAATCTGACGGCGTCCTACGACCCGGTATTCTGGCCGATCCACGTCAACATCGACCGTATCTGGTGGGAATGGCAGAAGCTCAATCCCAATGCGTTGCCGGCCGATCTCGATGCTGTGCTGTCGCCGTGGAACTGTACGATCCGTGACACGCTCGACATTGCGCCGTTCGGCTACGAGTACGTGCGCAGCTCCCATTTCATGCCGGTCGGGTTGGAGGCGCCGGTCAGCCGCTTTGTGTCGCAGCCGATCGCGGTGCCGGAGGCGGGACGCAACTTCAAGCGCGCAGAGATCCGCCTGCACCAGGTGCCGCAACTCATGCGCTCCTGCTTCGTGCGAGCGTTCCTGAACGATCCCGGTGCCAACGCTTCGACAGCGATCAAAGGCAACCCGCACTACGGCGGATACATCTCAATCTTCGGACACGGCGCCTGTTATGGCGGTCCCGGCCATTGTGACATCCCACCGGCCCAGCCGCGACGCTTCGACCAGCGTCCGCGCAGCCACAACACGCCACGCAACCATCGCATCGACGTCACTGCCGCCGCCAAGCGGGCATTCGAAGGAGGAGGTCCCTTGCAGATCACGCTCGTGGTGATCGGCGGCGACTACCAGGAAGAGAGCGAGTTGCTGAAGCTGGAAGGCGTGTCGATCAGTTTCATGGATTGAGAAGGTTGCAGTGGACCCATGGCTATGTATCGAATCCATCCCGGCATCGGCATTGCTCGCCTGGGCAACAGCGAGACCGATTTCTACCTCGCGCCCGAGACGCCGGCAGCGCTGCCGCAAGCTTGCGATAGCTTTGGCAATCCCCTGTACGGGCCCGACGGCGTCGCGCCCGTGCCGGTCAAGACGTTCAAGGATTCCCAAGGCAGGGTGAAGCGCCAGGGCGCACGCTTCCAGATCGTCGTTTACGACGAATCGAGTCCGGAAGGTCGACCCTTGGCGATCGGCGATCCGGTTGAGGGCGGCGGCAATCACGGCGTACTCGTCGACATTCAGTGGCGCGTGTACGTCGCCAACAAGAAGGCCTCCTGGTATCCGTTCAGCGAGCTGAAGGGGGAGCACGGTTACGCACCGGATAGTCCGCGCCGCAACTCCGACATCACTGGTCAGGACCGCGATCTCCTGATCATTGATCCCGGCCCGCGCAGCGTAAACGCGATCACCGACCGGCGTGCCCATTTCGACCGGTCGGGCGGCCCTGGCGCTTACGCCACCACGTTTCCACCCAAGGGCCTGCAGCCGTTCGACATCGACACGCTGGGCGAAATGATGACCGACGACAAGGGCCGCCTTGTCGTGCTCGGCGGGTACGGCCGCTCGGGCATGGACGTCAGCGGCTTTGGCGAGCCCAAGATCGAGGATTACGCCAACACCGACGGCTGGTACGACGATATCTCCGATGGTCCGGTGATGGCCCGGCTGGTCATGTATTCGGAGCAGGTCGGTCAGAACCGCTACGTCGACGTCGAATTCCCCGCATGGGTGGTGGTCGGCTATCCGCGGTTTGCGCCGCAAATTCTCGACATGATCACTATGGACGAGATGCTGCATGATCTGTACGTGCGCCGCTTCGCCACCGAGACCGGAATCTACGGCATCCTCGGCACCTTTGATGATCCACAGCAGATCCCGTTTCGCGACGAAGTAGCGTTGCGCCACTGGCAGGCCGGCCGCCTGGCCTGGAACCGCAACTACCGGCCCTGGTTCTATCGCGACATCTGGCCGATCCTGTTTCGGCCGGACGAGTTTAGGTACCTGAACGACATCCTGCAGCAGTCGAACTACCCGCACGACCAGGCCCAGCGTGGCACGTTCGATCCTAACAAGCTCTCGCAAACCCCGCGACGCGGGGCACCACGGCCTGAAGTGGAAACGCCGCCGGAAGCCGCACTGCGCGATGCAAGCCAGGGCGAGGCGGTGGTGCAGGTCGCGCTTGCGACCGGTCCGGCCCGCCATGTCGAGCCGGAAGATCCCTACGGGCCGATGCGCCGCTTCCTGTTCGATCTGCTGCGTCGCGCGGGCGAGGCGAATTCCTTCCAGGTGCAGGACCGTGCATCTTCGCGCATCCATTCTCTGCCGCTAATGCCGCTCTTGTGCGGCGATAATCCGCTGACCAACGAGACGCCGTCGAAGTTTCTCCATCTCACCGAGTATCAGCTCTTCATCCTTGGCCAATGGGCGCGCGGTTGGTTCATCAACGAAAAGGAGGAGGGCTGGCTGCCCGCGGGCTATTCGCCATTTGAGCCCTATCCGACGCCGCCGCCGAAGACCGGCCACGAGCTCGATCGCGGCGTGCTGAGTAACGTGCTGGGCGGGGCCTTTTGCCCAGGCGCCGAAATCGGATGGGTGATG
Source organism: Bradyrhizobium uaiense (assembly GCF_010811875.1). GTDB lineage: Bacteria > Pseudomonadota > Alphaproteobacteria > Rhizobiales > Xanthobacteraceae > Bradyrhizobium > Bradyrhizobium uaiense. The sequence continues at coordinate 7,316 of NZ_VKHP01000086.1, read as the reverse complement.
CGCAATCCGTCGATCTACTGGGCGCCCTATCGCATCAACGCCGACCGCAGCATCTCGGATTTCCTGCAGAGCGCGGCCCAAGCGAATCAGTTCCAGGGCAGCGTGATCGCTGACTACACCTTCAGCGTCCAGTCGCCGTTGAGTCAGGACAACGACTTCGAGGCGGGCCTTCAACCGGGCGATCTCACCAAATACATGGCGCTGCCCTGGCAATCCGATTTCAACGAATGCACCACGCAGCCGATCAACATCACCTACGCCGACTGGAATAACCTCTGGCCCGGCAGCGATAATGACAAGCGGCTGCGCCTCGACGAGAGGACCTGGACCACTCTATGGTGGCCTGCGCATCGGCCGTTACAGTCCTTTGAAATTGCCTCGATCGACAACGGCCAGCCCAACTACGTCTGGGCGACCTGGAGTCGCGGCGTGCCGCAGACGCCGGCCGGCGATCTCAAGATGGTCACCGAGTGGTCCAGACTCGGTTTCATCGTGCGGAATCCCTATCAGCCGGGCGCCAAGTCGGCCGACGATCTCACCTACAAGTACATCAGCGTCGAGCGATCCTGATCGGCCGCGACCGACCCACGAACCCAACAAGCGAGGCATCATGAGCGACAATCCTTTCGTCGGACATTGGACCTATCGCAGCCTTGTCAACCAGCCTGATATTAACACCGACTTCAACAACCTTGAATTCGGCCGCGGCACAATCGAGATCGTCGAAGCGCCGATGCAGTTCCTTGCCGGGACGATCGGGGGCCCGGGCTGGTCGCTCGCCTTGAAAGGCTCGCGCGCCTACGGCTCGCCCATGCAAGTGCGCTTCCAGGGTACTGGCATCGTGAGCGGCGAGCAATGGATCTACGACTATTGGGGATCGCTGATATCGTCATGGCCAAACGGCGTCGATCAACGTCCGGCCATCGTAGGCTCGGTGATCCGGACCATACCGCACAGTGGCGGCTCTCCGGGTACCGTGGCTCCGGCCGGCGTTGTGGCGTCCTTCTATGCTGTCCGGGCGGACTGATCCTTGGGTACGTTCGACATACTGATCGCAGGCGCAGGGCCGGCCGGGGCGGCAGCCGCCCGTATGCTTGCGATTTTCGCGCCGGACCTCCGGGTGCTCATGGTCGCTCCGGTTGAGAAACGACCCTGCCGCGGCGAGGTTCTGTCGCCGCTTGCGCCGCCCGTGCTGCGCCACCTCGGTCTGTGGTCTGCTTTCCTCGCCCAGGGTTTTGCGCCGTCGCACCACACGTTCACCGCCTGGGGTGAGGCGGGTCTGCGGTCGAGCGAGATGCTGCTCGAGGCGCGCGGGCCGGCATGGCGAGTGGATCGCGCGCGCTTCGACGACTGGTTCGCATCCGCGGCGTCCAGCGCAGCCACGCGCATCGACGCGAAGGTTTCAGATCTGGAGCGCGATGCGGACGGTTGGTCGGTCGATTGCGGTGACGGCGGGAGGCATGCGGCGCGACTGGTGATCGACGCGACGGGCCGCGCCAATGCGCTGGTACGCCGGCAGGGACGGCGAGCGAGGTCGCAGGACCGTCTGGTGGCCGCCTACGCAGAGGGCACGACTTCCGAACAAACCGCACCGGAGCTGCTCGTTGAGGCCTTCGACGACGGGTGGTGGTACACGATGTCGCTGGGGGAGGGCCGGCACGCTTTCGTCTGCATGACCGACGCCGACATTGCGCGCGGTCTCCGGCTGAACAAGCCGCACGGTTGGCACGCGGCTCTCACGAAGACGCACTTCATCTCGGCAATCGCGCGCAAGATCAGTCGACTCGACGCGCCCCGGCTCGTAGCGGCGGGTGGCCGATTTGCCGCAATGCCTGTCGGCTTCCGTCTCCTCTGCGTCGGCGATGCCGCCAGTGCCTTCGATCCGATCTCGGGGCATGGAGTGGCCAAGGCGATGCGGTCGGGAGTCTTCGCCGCCTATGCCGCCGGCGACTGCCTTGTCCGCAACGACGGTACCGCCCTCGACCACTATGGAGCGTGGGTCGCGCGTGAGGCGGCGGCCTATGAGGCCGCGCTGCGTGAGCACTACGTCAGCGAATCGCGGTGGGCCGATCGGCCGTTCTGGCGGCGCCGGTGCTCCGATGTCTCTTCGAGCAGTTCTCCACACCAGTAAGGGGAAAACATGATGAAAGCCTTCCCGCGCATTGTTCTTTTCGTCGCCGCGTTCGGACTGGCTCAGCCGGTCCTGGCGGCGCCTGGTCCCCGTGCCTTTGAAGCACCGCCAATGCTGCCTGGGCAGGGCGGCGTCCTGCAGTTAGAGGCCATAGCGCCGGCTGCCGGTGGCTGCCAGCCGCAAGGGTCGATCTCGCGCAACGGCGCGATCGTCTCCGCGGTGCTGAACTTCGTGCGCGGCCGCTTCTTTATCAATAACCCCGATCCCACTGATCCGCAGAAGGACGGCATGGATCCGGTCGAGCTGCGGTCCTACGGTGGCTGCAAGTCGGGCCCAGTGATCTACGTCAAGCCGGGCGACACGCTGCGCGTCGATTTGATCAATGCTCTCGACAAGAACGATCCGAGCTGCCTCACGGATCCTCCGTCGGGCCTCAGCTTGCCGTCCGGCGTTGGCTGCTTCAACACCACCAATCTGCATACGCATGGCCTGCACGTATCGCCGGCCGGCAACGGCGACAACGTCCTGCTCAACATCGCGCCGCAGACCAAGTTTCCGTACGAGATCAATATCCCGGCCGACCATCCAGCGGGGACGTTCTGGTATCACGCGCACCGCCATGGCTCGACGGCTGTGCAGGTAGCGAGCGGCGCCTCGGGTGTGCTGGTTGTCAAGGGCGAACGTCCGTACACGCCGTCGTCGCCGCAGAACCCTCATCCTGTTGCCGACATCGACACCGTGTTGCATTCCGCCAACGGAGTGCCGCTGAAGGAGCAGCTCTTCCTGTTCCAGCAGATCGCTTATGCCTGCTTTGCTAACCAGTCAAACCAGCAAGGCGGTCCGTGGCAGCAAATCTACACGACCAAAGGACTCTACAACGTCAACAGCGGTCCCGACATCGCGAACGCGCCCTGGACGTGCCCGCTGCCGACCCCCGGCAACCCTGTGAGCGCCGGCGTCGTCGAGAATTTCGCGCTGCAACTCGACTCGCCGAGCATCTGGGACACCAACGGCCGGTTCACCAGCATCAATGGCGTCGTGCAGCCGACGCTCACTGTGCCGGCCGGTGAGATCCAGCGCTGGCGCTTCGTGCATGCCGGCATCCACGACACCATCAACGTGCAGGTCGTGCGCGCGACGCCGGTCGGCGCGAATAACCTGATCGCGGCTTCGGCGCTGAGTGGCAACCGGCAGCAGAAGAAGGCCGATCTCCTGGCTGCCTGCAATGCCACGCCCGATACGCTGGTTCCGCAGTTCGAGTTCGCATCGGACGGGCTGACGCGAACCAAGATACGTACCATCCACGCGTCAGAGGTCGGGGGCGTGCTCGAGTCGAATTACCTCCAGCCCGGATACCGCAGCGACGTCCTCGTGGTGTTCCCATCGGACGGCGACTACTGCCTGCTCAATCAGGCGGCGCCGCCGGCGGAGCGCGTATCCAATGGCAAGGGTGGAGGCCAGGGACCATCGACGCCGCAATTGCTGGCCTATGTCCACGTGCGAGGCGGCCAGGCGGTGACCGGTGACCTTCAGGTATATGTCGGCAAGGTGCTGTACGACGCCAATCCGCAGTTGCCGGACGCCGTCCGCACCGGACTGCGCGCTGGCGACCTGCGGCCGTGGTCGCCGTTCGAAATGTTGTCCCCGCCCAAGGTCGACGGCCAGGAGCAGCAGGCCGATTTCGTCATCAACTTCCCGGCTTTCACGATCAACGGCAAATCATACGATCCCGACGTGGTGAACTTCACCCGCGAGGTGAACACAACGGACGACTGGCTGCTCACCTCGCAGGGCGAGCCGCACATCTTCCATATCCACGTCAATCCGTTCCAGGTCATGGACGTGACCACCACCAATGCCAGTGGTCAGCGTGTCTCGATCTACAATGCCGACGGCACCTGCCGGCCAGATATCGTATCATCCGACCAGCAGCAACTTGCCAACCAGTACTGCGGCATGTGGCACACGTTCCGCGACACGATCATCGTTGAGAACAACTATCAAATCCGGGTCAGGACACGGTATGAGAGGTACATCGGCGAATACGTCCTGCATTGTCACATACTGGACCACGAGGATGCCGGCATGATGGCCAACATCGCGATCGTACCCGATCTTAACGCAGTAGGCGGCGGGCTCGGAATGCCGGGCATGCATCACACCAAGCCAGCGGGCGCGACGCGGTAACGCGTCGCGCATGGGGCGAGGAATGAGCGACCATCAGGTCCCCATCCAGACCCATCTCCTCGAGGGATTTGTCGCCTCGACAAGTCCCACGAGAGTCGGGAAGCCGTTAGCCCTAGCGAGATATGTCCGGGCTAGCTCCTCGATAGAGCTTTACGGAGACGGAGAGAGACATCTCGACGTCAGGCGCGGCGCTCCGTTCAGGAGTAGATCGACTTCGTGGAGACGCCGCTCCGACAATCCGGTTGCAGCCGCTGAGCGTTCGCGGGAAAGCGGCAAATCAGTGCGATCCAATGCGACGACGTGCGGATGCCGGAGCCACGACCCGGCATAGCCGAATTCGCCAAAGGCGCGCGCCAGGGGTTCTTACGCAGCGATCGCGCTAGAGCAGCTTGGGCTAATCGGAAGGTGCGCGAAGACATAGCATTCAGAGCTGGTCAAGGTTCATGTGCGCAGCTGGCCTTACTCGTTTTGGCATCCGGGCCATTTCGCCCCTTCGCTGGATCAAGCGCAGTCATTAAGGCTGGCGACAGATCGAGAAGCCATAGAGCGGTGAGGAATGTCCCGAGGGTCATTCCAGCGTCACCCGTTTCGAGGTTGCGTATCGCTGCCGACCTTACCCGCGCGGAAGAGAACTTCGGCCATGATCACACTCCACACTGAGGACCACGGTTTGCTATGGAAGGGCCCAGATAAATCTGCCCCTCGTTCATGCTATGGTCTTCCAGCGACCCAATGAAATCAAGGCATTAGACTTCTGTTGCGATATCGTCAAACCAGAGTTTCCTACGCTTTCATACGATGACGGTCCAAGAGCCCCGTTTATGTTTCGATGCTGACTTGATGGACTCGGCTCGTCCGGGTTCGAAGTAGTTGCTTCGGTTGTTCGAGATCGATGGTTAGCTTTGCGGGAATAACCTGAGCGAAGGCCACGGCTCGGCGTTTTTGATCATCGGGTGGCGTGGTTCGCCGAAAGGGCAGCCATAACCGTTCCGGCCCTTCGATGGCTCCGTGCCACTTGAATTCAGTAATGTCGGAGTGGATTGCTCCCGATACCGTCGTTCGGTTTCATTTATGCACGTTCAACGAGCGAGCGCGGAACAAGAGGGACGACTCTCAGATCCGCCATTATTGGCGGAAGCGCATCGATGGGAATGAACTTGACTTCATCGACGAGCTCGACGTGGTGATTGAGGAGATTTTCTGCGGACTACTCAAGCCGCTGATCTCTGTTGTTCTGCGATCTTCTGAAATTCGGCCAGAAGCTCGGGAAAATGCTGCGCGAGATAGCGAACGACGCGCGCGCTCTCGATCAATCGATGGAGGTAGCCGGTCGCAACAACAAGATCGAGGTGGTCTGAGCCGTATGACTGTTCCATGAGGCGGAATTCACGATCTAAATTGGCGGATTCCTGTTCCATTAGCGCGATCTGTTCATCAGTGAGACCGTCAATTTGCTTCGGCTTTGCCGCCTCAACCAGCTGACTCTGTGGCGTCGCTCCGACGATCGATTTCGCATACGTGCTGGAATATTTATTCATCGTCACCATAAGCTGTGCCGCTTCGATCTGGCGCATCGGCTGCAGCTTCCGCAGTTCCGTGAACGTTGCGATGGGGACATGCTTGTCCTTCAGCAATTCAACGGTTTCGGGGCAGATTCCCTCGAGCAAGCGCTTCTTCAATCGCACGTGAGAAACGTTGACGTTAAGCACCTTGGCGATTCTCTCCTCTGATACACCCCGCCTGATTGCTCCCAGGATCATGTTGCGTTCCTGAACGATAGCGATCCGGCTGACCCTCTTATTATATGTATATGCCTCGTCATCCGTGGCGATCAGACACGGCGTCTCGATGACGTCGAGTTCCTGGAGGACCGCCAAGCGAAGGTGTCCATCGAGAAGAAGGTATTTGCCTTTCTCGCTGCGGTCACGTGCCACTATAAGTGGCTCGACGAGCCCAATTTCTCTCACGGAAGACTGGATCTGGCTGTATTTCGGAGTCTTCTTGATCGCGTCGCTGATCAAGCGTAGTGGCTGAATTGAATTGACCGAGATCATCACCCGATCGCGCTCGAACGCCATTGCAATGGGCCGCCTGTCAGGCTTGCGGTTCATTATGCGACATCCCCTCGTTGCATCCGACTGACTAGCTTCTTAGGGAGCGTATCGAGCTTCTCGGATTTTAGGAGGGTAACGAACCTTTCGTCGCCAAGAAGTTCCCGCATGGCGTGGGCAATGAAAATGAGGCGATTCCTGGTAGCGTCAGCTCTGCGAATGAGAAGGCGCTTCCGATCAGTGTCTTCCCGATAAGCCCTGATCAGGGAGCGAGAGGAAAGTTTTGCGCCCTTCTCAGCCGCGTCTCGCACTCCTCGTCCGCGCCGTCGCCGACTTTCGACGATACGCTTTGCAATCAGCAATTTGCGCCCACGCAGGAGGTTCTTCTCATAGGCTTGGTGCAACGCCTCCTGTATGCCGACGTCGTCGGCATCGGCGATCTGTACCGCAACACTGACGGGAATATGCCCGACCTCGACCGCGCGCAGGAGACGCTGCTCTCCTTGTGCCAGCAACCGGCCGACGCCTCGAACATATTCTAGAGATAGGCCCGTCTTCTTGGCGATCTCCGGATCGGAGTAGCCGCGCTGCTTCATACCGCCGATGTCATGCAGGAGATCAATCGCTTGATGTTGGCGCCTCGCGCAATTCTCCACCAGGCTCTTGATCATGCAATCTTCCACGCTCCCTTCGATAACGAACGCCGGAATCTCCGATTCTCCAAGCTCGACAAAAGCTTCCAGTCTTCCCTGACCGCACACCAAATCGTACCGGACGCCTTGGTCATCATCCCGCCGAGTGACCGTAATTGGCTTCTTGAGCCCTAGGTGGTGTGGACACTAGCGCATCCATAGAACAATGGCAGCGAGAGTGACGACGGCCCGGTAATTCCGGGCCGTTTTTTCGAAGCGGGTTGCGACACGTCGGAACTGCTTGAGCTTTGAGAA
>NZ_VKHP01000862.1 GCF_010811875.1 Bradyrhizobium uaiense | reverse complement strand
CCGCCGATTTCCACCATGCCCTGATGCGCGAGGTGATGACCACCGAGCTGCTGCGCGTCAAGGTGCTGATCGGCACCGCCGTCATGCTCGGCGCCATCAGCCTGCTGGTGTATCTGTTCGCGCCGGATCACCGGCAGGTCGCGGTCCTTGCGCATGTACCAGGTGATCGCACCGTGCACCCAGATCTCGAACAGGATCAGCGGACCGGTGACGTAGAAAATGTAGACCGGGCTGAGGTTGCCGTGC
>NZ_VKHP01000861.1 GCF_010811875.1 Bradyrhizobium uaiense | reverse complement strand
CATGTCTGCGGCGCGGAGCCGGGTGATGTGCTCGAGGTGCAGATCCTCGATATCTGGCCGCGGCCCTCGGCCAATCCAGCCTTTGCCGGCAAGTCGTTCGGCAGCAACGCCGCGGCCTGGTGGGGCTTCCATTACAAGGATCTGCTCACCGAGCCGAAGCCGCGCGAGGTCGTCACGATCTACGAGGTCGACGCAACCGGCGAGCGCAACTGGGCGCGCGCCGTCTACAATTTCACCTGGACGCCG
>NZ_VKHP01000860.1 GCF_010811875.1 Bradyrhizobium uaiense | reverse complement strand
GTTCCTCGAACAGGGCTATCACGGCGCCACGCTGAACGAGGTCGCCAAGCGGCTCAACATCACCAAGCCGGCGCTCTACAATTACTTCCGAGGCAAGGACGAGATCCTCTACGAATGCTGGTCGATCCGCCGCTTGGCGGTCCGCACGATCTTGCGGTTGTCCTCGCTGAGGTCGCGGATGTCGAAGCGAACCAGGCTCTTGCCGTAGTCCGCGGTCATCAGCTCGGCATAGCGGACGATCAGCTT
>NZ_VKHP01000859.1 GCF_010811875.1 Bradyrhizobium uaiense | reverse complement strand
ATGATCGACGTCGGGCTGTCGAGCAATTATCCGTCGCTGGTCGCCTGCCTCAACCATCTCGGCATAACGCCCGATGCGATCGACATGGTGGTGCTGAGCCACGAGCATCTCGATCACATCGGCGCGGTTCTTGAAACGGATCTGGTAGACGTCGTCGGCCGCCTGGATCAGCGTCGCGACGTCGGCGTCGAACAACGTCTTGAACGGGCTCGGCTTGCGTTCGCTCATGGTGCGGCTGCCGCTCGG
>NZ_VKHP01000858.1 GCF_010811875.1 Bradyrhizobium uaiense | reverse complement strand
CAGTCTTGCGATGGGCCGACGAGGCTCCTGGAATCCTGTCTTTGCTCGGCCGTTGTTTTTGGATCGCGCAGCTTGTACCAGGTTCTGCGACAATAGGGTCTTCGCCCGAAGGTCTGAACGTATCGACTGCTACCGCCCCTGACCGAGCGGGGGGCAATGGAGTTTATCAAGCTTCTCGACCATATCATGCATACGACCCTCGTGGTCGCCGGGCCCGTGCTGGCTCTGCTGCTTCTGATTGACGTA
>NZ_VKHP01000857.1 GCF_010811875.1 Bradyrhizobium uaiense | reverse complement strand
GCTTGACGCCGGATGCGCGCAGCCCCTCGCCCACCTCGCGCTCATTGTCGTAAATCTGCGCGGTGTCGACGTGCCGGTAACCGAGCCGCAGCGCCTGCTCGACGATACGAGCGCAGGTCCGCCCGCGATGACGGCGAAGGATGAAGCCGACATCATCGCCTTCCTGAAAACGTTGACCGACGGCTACCAGCCCGAGCGGTGAGCCGTCGCCATCGCCCGTTGCGGAACCGATACGCGAGTTGGCAG
>NZ_VKHP01000856.1 GCF_010811875.1 Bradyrhizobium uaiense | reverse complement strand
TCAGCGCCGTTCTCTGAAGAACTCCCGCAACAGGCGCGCCGCCTCGCTCTCCCCCACCGCGCCGTAGATCTCCGGCACGTGGTGACAGGTCGGCTGTGCGAAGAACCGCACGCCGGACTCGACCGCGACCCCACTGCGCACGCCGAAATCCTGGCGATCCGGCAGGCCGCAGAGGCCATCGGTACCGAACGGCTGGTCGATTGCGACCTCTACGTCACGCTGGAGCCCTGCACCATGTGCGCCGGC
>NZ_VKHP01000855.1 GCF_010811875.1 Bradyrhizobium uaiense | reverse complement strand
CAATGCTCAGCGAGGCAGCCGCCCAAGGAATCGCGCAACATCGCCGTGACGTCGTCACCTGCCGCTTCGATTGCCGCCATGGCCCGGCCTCGACCTATGCTCCAACTATGCCTGGCCGAACCTGGGCCATTCGCTGGACCAAGCTGTCGATCAACCAGATCGTCAAGGAGCGCGTGAACATGCTGCTGGAGGCCTCGATGGCGCTGGAGCAGGTGACGTTCGAGACCGCCGACCACAAGGAAGCGA
>NZ_VKHP01000854.1 GCF_010811875.1 Bradyrhizobium uaiense | reverse complement strand
AGATCGACAACAATGGCTTCCGCCGACAGCTTCTGACGCGAGACTTCCTCGCCCGCTTTTGCCGCCAACGTAGTTTGGGCTGCCAGATCACGCCGCGCCGCGGCGAGATCCTGCTCCAGCTGCGCGGCTAGATAGCGATCTCGCGGCGACGCGGCGCGATCTGGAAACCCAGACTGCGCTTGCGGCGAAGGCAACCGAAGAAACCTCCCGGCTGAAAGCCGCAGGGGTGAGCGGAACGCCGGACCA
>NZ_VKHP01000853.1 GCF_010811875.1 Bradyrhizobium uaiense | reverse complement strand
GAGCTGCGGCCTCGAGCCCGGCCGCATCGTGCAGTACAAGCCGCTGCTCGATGAAGCGATCCGCCTCGCCGGCACCAAGCCCGAGACCTGCATCATCCTGCAGCGGCCGCAGCATGGTTGCGAGCTCCTTGGCCGCGAAGCCGCCGAACACCACGCTGTGCACCGCGCCGATCCGCGCGCAGGCGAGCATCGCGACCACGGCTTCCGGCACCATCGGCATATAAAGGATGACGCGATCGCCCTTGG
>NZ_VKHP01000085.1 GCF_010811875.1 Bradyrhizobium uaiense | reverse complement strand
TTCGCGAGCTTCGAGCAGGCCGTGGCGAAACTCAAATGCGTGCTCGACTGCCACCTCGTCGCCGGCGACTTCGACTACTTCCTCAAGATCCGCGCCGGCGACATGGAGGATTTCAATCGCATCCATGCCGACCATGACCAGCGTGCCCTTGCCGAGCCTGCGCGGCGCCACCATGGCACGGACGCTGCTGACATATCCCTCGTCGAACAGCGCCTGGGTCCGGCGATGGCAGGTGGCGGGGCTGACGCCGACCTGGTCGGCCAGCTCGGCGTTGCTGAGCCGGCCGTTCTTCTGCAGCAATCTCAACATCTTGAGGTCGATGCGGTCGAGCCGGGCGGACATGGAAGAATCTCTCACTATTTGTCGATATCGTGAAAGAAACCATATCACTGCTGCCAAATCTGGCAATCTTCGGCGATAAATCGGGTCGAGTTAGAGAGCACCTTTCGCGCCGGTGGTGATAGGAGTGGCCGCCATTCCAGACCACCAAAGAGGATGCCAGCATGCTGGAGAAGTTCGCGCGCTATCCGCTCACATTCGGGCCGACCGCCATCGAGAAGCTCGATCGGCTGTCAAAGCATCTCGGCGGCAAGGTCGAGCTCTATGCCAAGCGCGAGGATTGCAATTCCGGGCTCGCCTTCGGCGGCAACAAGCTGCGCAAGCTCGAATACATCATCCCCGACGCGATCGCTTCCAACGCCGATACGCTGGTCTCGATCGGCGGCGTGCAGTCGAACCATACGCGCATGGTTGCGGCGGTTGCGGCCAAGATCGGCATGAAGTGCCGGCTGGTGCAGGAGAGCTGGGTGCCGCATGAGGACGCCGTCTATGACCGTGTCGGCAACATCCTGCTCTCGCGCGTGATGGGTGCCGATGTGCGCCTGGTCGACGATGGCTTCGACATCGGTATCCGCAAGAGCTGGGAGCAGGCGATCGAGGAAGTGAAGGCGGCGGGCGGCAAGCCCTATGCGATCCCGGCCGGCGCTTCCGTGCATAAATATGGCGGGCTCGGCTATGTCGGCTTCGCCGAAGAGGTGCGCGCGCAGGAGCGCCAGCTCGGCGTCAAGTTCGACTACATCGTCGTCTGCACGGTGACCGGCTCGACCCATGCCGGCATGCTGGTCGGCTTCGCAGCCGATGGGCGCGCGCGCAACGTGATCGGCATCGACGGTTCGTTCACGCCCGCACAGACCAAGGCGCAGGTGCTGTCGATCGCGCAGAACACCGCCAGGCTCGTCGAGCTCGGCCGCGACATCGTCGAGGATGATGTCGTGCTGATCGAGGATTATGCCTATCCCGCCTACGGTGTGCCGTCGGAAGAGACCAAGGAGGCGATCCGCCTCAGCGCGCGGCTCGAAGGCATGATCACCGACCCCGTCTACGAAGGGAAATCGATGCAGGGCATGATCGATCTCGTGCAGAAGGGCTTCTTCCCGGCCGGATCGAAGGTGCTCTACGCCCATCTCGGCGGTGCGCCGGCGCTCAACGGCTACGCCTACGCGTTCCGCAACGGCTGAGGCATCGCACGTCTTGTAGCGCGGATGGAGTCAGCGGGTCGCGCGAATGCGCGTCCGGTGACAGGTTCCGCGAAATCCGGTCCACACTGCTCCAAACCTCCCCTTGAAAAGGGGAGGTCGCTTTGCTCGCTAGAGCAAAGCGGGTGGGGATCTGCTTTCTCCGCTTGCAGCATCGCCTGCGGCTGACCCCCATCCCGACCTTCCCCCTTTCAGGGGGAAGGAGAAGACAGCACCCCTCCGCGGAAAGACCGTCCCGGATTTCGCTCCCGCTCTATCCGGGCTGCGTTCCATTCGCACGAGTAAGGTCGGCGTCAGCTTCTCCCGATATCCTGTCCCGGCCGGGAGAGTCGGGAGACCTTCGCGTGAGGATGATGAATGCGGCGGGCCGGGCTGTCGCCGCGCTTGGCCTTGGCATCGTCGCCGTGGGGCATTGGTTCTGGACCTACCCGGGCCACGGCTCTGTCCTGCGCGCCCGCCTGCTGGGGATGAATCACGCGGTCGAGCTGTATGCCGGCATCTTCCTGATCGGCGTCGGCGTCCATGCCCTCGCGTCCTGGTACTGGTTCAGTGATCCGAATCCGCCGGCGCAGTCTTCGGTTCGAGAGCCGCAGTAGCAGCCGTTTACGCGGCCGATGGAATATGTCTGGGTTGACACCTTAAGAACAAAATAAGAACATGACGCCTGTAACCTGAGGGTGTGGCGATTGCCTCATCCGCGGCGGTATTGCGCGGCGGCAGGACGAAGGCCAGGCCGCGCACCACTTGCGGATGAATTTCTCCGCCTCCTGCGATGGGTTGTGGCTGGAGAGTGAGCCTCATGAGAGTTGCGATCCGGGCGGCCATTGCGGCCGCATGGCTGTTTGCGTCTGCAAGTCCGTTGGACGCCCGCGGTCCCTACGGCTCGATTACGGTCGGCAACTGGAAGGGCGGCGCCTTCACCGACGACAAGAGCGGTGCATTCACGCATTGCTCGGCGGGGACGGTCTACCAAAGCGGAATCTACTTCGTGGTCGCGATTACCGCGAATGGTAGCTGGCGGCTGGGCTTTGCCCATGAGAGCTGGCGTCTGACGCCGGGTGAGGCCTTTCCACTCGCGCTGACCTTCGACGGCCAGCCGGCGTTCAATGTCTACGGCATGCCGCTCGGCACCCAGCTCGTCAACGTCGAGATGCCGGTGACCTCCAACCTGATCAATCAATTCCGCAAGGCGCACCAGATGACAGCGTTCGCGCAGGGACAGTTGTTTCAGTTCAACCTGAATCAAACCGGACAATTGCTGCCGGCGCTGCTCAACTGCGTCGTCGCGGTGAAGAAGAACGGCGTTGCCAATGCCGGCGAGTTTGCGGTCGCAGCGAAGCCTGCGGCTGCGCCGGCGCCGCCGCAGGCTGCACCGAACCCGGCGCAGAAGCAGGCAAGGTCCGGGACCGGGACCGGCTTCGTGGTCAGCAGCAGCGGTCACGTCGTCACCAACCATCATGTCATCAATGGTTGCAGCGAGATCACCGGCAATTTGAGCGGCGAGGCGCCGGTCAAATTGCGGCTGGTGTCCGGCGATGAGACCAACGATCTCGCGCTGCTGCAGGCGCCGTCGCCGTTCAAGGATGTCGCCAAGATCAGGCAAAATCCCATTCCGGTCGGCAATGGCGTGGTGGCGATCGGCTATCCCTACCACGGACTGCTGACGTCCGATTTCACCGTGACCACCGGCATCGTCTCGTCGCTGAGCGGCATTCTCAACGACACCCGCTTCCTGCAAATCAGCGCCGCGGTGCAGCCGGGCAACAGCGGCGGGCCGCTGTTCGATCTCGGCGGTGGTGTGGTCGGCGTCGTCGCCGCCAAGCTCGATGCGGTCACGGTTGCGCGGGCGACGGGAAGCATCCCGGAGAACATCAATTTCGCGATCAAGACCGGGGCGTTGCGCGATTTCCTCGACAACAGCGCGGTGCAGTACCAGACGGCCGAGTGGCATGATGCATCAAAGCGGGAGACGTCCGAGATCGCAAAGGACGCGCGCGGCTACACGCTCCTGATCGTTTGCAAGGTCAACGAGCAAAGCGCGGGCGCGAAGAAGCCGGCAAATTGATACCTCCCGGGCAGCCGCCGGCTACTTTGCATGGGGTTGTTTTCGATATTTTGGCAATGCGCGCCTGGCCGGCAGCTCGTCGGGCGGCAGCTTACCAGCTAGCGCAACCGCCGCAGGGTGTGCACCGTGATCTCGGCCGGGCAATTCAGCCGCACCGGCGCAAGGCTGGTGCCGGCGCCCGTGGATGTGTAGCCGGCGAGTTCCCCGAACCGCCAGGCGCCCTTGCCCATCCGCCGCGGCAGCCGCGCCTCCAGCTTGATCGCGATGCCGCCGGGCAGGCAGAGCTGGCCGCCATGGGTATGGCCGCTCAGCATCAGGTCGAAGCCGGCCGCGGCCGCCGCGCGATAGGATTCCGGCGTGTGCGCCAGCAGGATCGAGAACGCATCGCGCGGGATCGCCACTGCTGCCCTTGCAATGTCGTCGGTGCGGTAGAAATGCGCGTCGTCGATGCCGGCGAGATGGATCGTCGCGCCATCGCGCGTGATCGGCTCCTGCTCGTTGAACAGCATCCTGACGCCCATCGCCTCCAGCGCCGGCGTCATGCGGATGCTGTCGTGATTGCCGAGGATGCCGTAGAGCGGCAGCTTGATCCGCGCGCACAGATCCCTCATCAGCGCGAGGCTGGTCTCGAACGAGCCAAACGTCTTGCCCCGATAGTCGCCGGTCAGGACGCAGATGTCGCAGGCGATGTAGCGCACGATGTCGGCCAGATGCCGCATCGCGCCCTGGCTGATGTCGGCGTGGAGATCGCTGAGCTGAAGGATGGTGAAGCCATCGAATGCCGGCGGCAGCCGCGTCGACGTCACCAGATTTCGCCGCACCTCGACCCGGTCGGCGTTGCGCCGTGCGCGGCCGTAGAGGCCGGTCACCTTCAGCGCGGTGGTGACGATCCGCGGCGCCAGCTTCCAGTTCTCGACATTGAACAGCAAGGTGCCCTGGCCGAACACTTGCTTCTCATGCGCAGCCTCGATCCCAAGCCGGCGCACGACATGGTCAGCGCCGATCCGCTCGATCAATCCCTGCAACGCCGTGTCGGCCATTATCCCCCGTGCGGCCCACGATGCGAAACGCGGTCCGGCGCCACACTATCACGCGCGATCCCGGCGGGGATACCGCGGGCGATCAGACCACCGGAACGCGCTTGGCGGCGACCGCGGCCGGCGAGATCACCTCGATGTCGAGCGGCACCTGCCAGCGCTCGGTGAAGCGGACCTGCGGCGGTGCGTTGCCGTTGCGTCCGCCCCGTAGCACGAAGCCGTCATAGCCCGAATTCATCACCTCATTGCACTTCTGCACATAGATCGGGAAGCCGCCGATATAGGGCATGAACACGCGGGGCCGGCCCGGGATATTCGTGCCGACATACCAGGAGCTGCAGGTCGAGCGCAGCGAGACCGTGGACACGTCGTTGACATGGGCGACCCAGGCGTCCTCGTCGTCGCGGACCGCTTCGATGGTGCCGGCGCCGATGTCGCGCATGTGACCGAGGCAATCCGCCAGCCAGTCGACATGCTGCTCGATCGCCTGGATCATGCTCGCGAGCACCGACGGGCTGCCGGGACCTGTGATCATGAACAGGTTCGGAAAGCCCTCCGAGGCGAGGCCGAGATAGGCCCGCGGACCGGCCCGCCATTTCTCGGCCAGCGTCTGGCCGCCGCGGCCGCTGACCGCGATCTTGTCGAACGAGCCGGTCATGGCGGCAAAGCCGGTGGCGGAGACGATCGCATCGACCTTGTGTTCGGTGCCGTCGACCACGATGGCATCACGCGTGATCCGCTCGATCGGTGTCTTCGACACATCGACCAGCTTCACATGCGGCAGATTGTAGGTCTCGAAATAATTGGTATCGACGCAGAGCCGCTTGCAGCCGAACACGTTCTGCGGACACAGCAGCTCGGCCGTGGCGGGATCCTTGACGATGCCGCGGATCTTCTCGCGCGCGAAATCGGCGATGGTGTCGTTGGCCGCCTTCTCGAACAAGAGGTCACCGAACGAGCCGAGGAAGGGCAGGCCGCCGCGCTGCCAGGCCTCCTCATAGAGCCGCTCGCGTTCCTGCTCGCTCGCCTGCAAGGCGGGCTGGGCGTTGAACAGGAAATAGAACCCGGTCGGCCGCGCCCGCGCCTTGGCACGCAGCTCCGGATAATGCGCCTTGGCTTCCTTCAGATATTCCGCTGACAGCCGCTCGTTCCATGCCGGTACCGACCAGGTCGCGGTCCGCTGGAACACGGTGAGCTCGGAGGCCTGCTGCGCGATGATCGGGATCGACTGGATCGCGGACGAGCCGGTGCCGATGACGCCGACGCGCAGGCCGGTGAAGTCGACACCCTCATGCGGCCATTCGCCAGTGTGATAGATCGGCCCGTCGAAATCTTCCATGCCGGTGAAGGCGGGGCGGTTCGGCGCCGACAGGCAGCCGACCGCCATGATGCAGAATTTCGCGGTGACCCTGTCGCCGCGGTCGGTCTCGATCAGCCAGCTGCCTTCCTTTTCGTCGAAGGTCGCCGCGGTGACGCGGGTGTCGAACACGATCTGGCTGCGCAAATCGAAGCGATCGGCGACATGATTGGCGTAGGCGAGAATTTCGGGCTGCGGAGAATATTTCTCCGACCAGCTCCAGTCCTGATCGAGTTCCTCGGAGAACGAGAAGGAGTATTGCAGGCTCTCTACATCGCAGCGTGCGCCGGGATAACGATTCCAGTACCAGGTGCCGCCGACGCCGCCGCCGGCCTCATAGACCCGCGCGGTGAAGCCGAGCCCGCGCAACCGATGCAGCATGTACATGCCGGCAAAGCCTGCGCCGATCACCACGGCATCGAACGTTCCACTTTCGGCAGGGCGCGCAGTCTTGCGCGCGGTGCTCTCCTGAGCCATGGCCGGTCTCATCCCTTATCTTAGTTGTGTCTTGGCCGCGCCTCGTTGGACGCTGCGACTGAAAGATTAGGGCGAGGGTGGCGCGGCCCGCAAGCACATGCGTTGCCGCGTCCGGTATGGCTCCCATGCCGCGGCCAATAGAGAGGTGGTCCAGTACAGCAGCACGAGTGTAAGCTCCCATATCCAAGCAAGGGCCAGGTTCCATGAAAAAGGAAGAAGTCGAAGCCATCTTCAAGCAAGGCGATCTAGGGCCCATCGAAGATTGCCTGGATGCAATCGCCATTCAACCGCGGCTACCTGCTCTTGCCGTCGGAATGTGCCTGCTCAGGATGGAAGAGGCGGTGCCCCCGCTGCGCGCCCTGGTCGCTCGGGCCGCGAATGGCGAAGCGCTCTCCGACGACGAAGTCGTGCTGCTGTTCCGTGGCCTGTATATTCTCGGCGGCGGCCGGGATAGAGAAGTTTGCCGGGACCTGCTCCGGTTGCTGCGCCGCACCGAAGCCGAGCTCGATGATCTGCTGGGCGACGTCGTGACGCAAAGCATGGCAAGCATCGTTGCTGGCGTGTTCGACGGCGACGTCGAGACTTTACTGAGCCCGATCTCGGATTGATCTGTCGACCAGTTCGTCCGCGAACAGATTCTCGGTGCGGCGACGTTCCTTGCGTGGAACGGGAGCATTCCGCACGAGCGGATCCGACGCCTGCTGCTGGCGTTCTACGAGGAAGAATTCGCCGAAAACGAGGACCAGGCCTGGTTCGGCTGGCAGCGGGCAATCGCCATGTTGGGGCTGCGCGAGCTCGCGCCGCTGGTACACCGCGCGATCGACGAAGGCAGGATTCCTGAATGGATGGCTCGACACGACGAATTTGAGCAGGATCTCGCCGACGCCGAACAGAGGCCCGCGGACATTGCCCGCTTTGAGGAGGCGCATCTCGGCTATATCGAAGATGTTGTCGACGCATTGGCATGGACTGAATACGATGACGCCATGGGCCAGTTCGCCGACGAAGACTTCGATGCGGAATGGACGCCAACTGAGCCTGTGAGGAATCCGCTGCGCCACGTCGGACGCAATGATCCATGCCCGTGCGGAAGCGGCAAGAAATACAAGAAATGCTGCCTCGGCAATCGGGCCTGAGTTGGCGGGCGGCACGGCAGAGCTGATGGCAAGCTAATCGTTGCGTCGCTAGCCGTCATTCGCCTTCACGATCCGGATCAGCTCGGCGCCGTAATGCTCGAGCTTTTTGTCTCCGATCCCGGCGATGTTGCGCAGCTCGTCCAGCGTGTCCGGACGCATCGCGGCGATGCCGTCGATGGTCGAATCGTGCAGCACCACATAGGCCGGCACGCCGCGCTGCCGCGCGACCTCAGAACGCCAGGCGCGCAATGCCGCATGCAGCGTGGGGTTCGCGGCACCGCCGGGGCTGTCGGCCGCCGCCGCGAGGTCACCACGGCGCGACTTGCCGCGGATCGCACGGTTGCGCGCGCCTTCCGGCTGCTCGCGCAGCATCACCGCGGTGTCGCCCTTCAGCACGCCGCGGGCGCTGTCGGTCAGCTTCAGTGCGCCGAAAGCGTCGCTGTCGGCGCGCAGATGGCCCATCGCCACCAGCTGGCGCAGCACGGCGCGCCATTGCTTCTCGTTGAGCTCGCGGCCGATGCCGAACACCGACAATTGGTCGTGATTGAATTGCTTGACCCGTTCGGTGAGCCGCCCAACGAGTACGTCGATCAGGTGCATGGCGCCGAAACGCTGCCCGGTGCGGTAGACGCAGGACAGCAGCTTCTGTGCGAGCACCTTGCCGTCGCGGACGCGCGGCGGCGTCAGGCAGTTGTCGCAATTGCCGCAGCTTTCATCGCTGCGGGTCTCGCCGAAATAGCCGAGCAGGCGCTGCCGCCGGCAATGCACGGTCTCGGCCAGCGCGACCAGTGCGTCGAGCTTGCCGACCGAGACGCGCTTGAAGGCGTCGGAGCCGGTCGATTCATCGATCATGCGGCGCTGCTGCACGATGTCGGAGAGACCATAGGCCATCCACGCGGCCGACGGCTTGCCGTCGCGGCCGGCGCGTCCGGTCTCCTGGTAATAGGCCTCGATGCTCTTGGGCAGATCAAGATGCGCAACGAAGCGCACGTCGGGCTTGTCGATGCCCATGCCGAACGCAACCGTTGCGACGATCACAAGGCCGTCCTCGTTGAGGAAGCGGTCCTGATGCCGGGCGCGCACGCCCGCATCGAGCCCGGCGTGATAGGGCAGCGCCGGAATGCCGGCCTCGCTCAGCGATGCCGCGACGTCCTCGACCTTAGCGCGCGAGAGGCAATAAACCACTCCGGCGTCGCCGGCATGCCGCTCCCTGATGAAGTTCTTCAGCTGCGTGGTGGCATTCTGCTTGTCGACGATTTCGTAACGGATGTTGGGCCGGTCGAAGCTTGCGACGAATTCCGGCGCGTCGGCGAGCTGTAGCCGCTCGGCGATCTCCTTTCGCGTCAGCGCATCCGCGGTCGCGGTCAGCGCGATGCGCGGCACCTTGGGGAAGCGTTCGGCGAGTGCGGACAGGCCGATATATTCCGGGCGGAAGTCATGGCCCCATTGCGAGACGCAATGCGCCTCGTCGATCGCAAACAGCGCGATCTGCGCCTGACTGAGCAGATTGAGGCAGCGTGGCGTCAGCAGCCGTTCGGGCGCCACATAGAGCAGGTCGAGATCACCGGCGAGCAGCCGCCGCTCGACCTCGGAGGCCTCCTGATAGGACAGCGTCGAATTCAGCACCGCGGCGTTGACGCCGGCCTCGGTGAGGCCCGCGACCTGGTCGCGCATCAGCGCGATCAAGGGCGACACCACGATGCCGCAGCCATCGCGCAGCAGCGACGGCAGCTGATAGCACAGCGACTTGCCGCCGCCGGTCGGCATCAGCACCAGGCAATTGCCGCCATCGGTGACGTGGCGGATGATCTTCTCCTGCGAACCGCGGAAGCCCGACAGGCCGAATACGGAACTGAGCACGGATCGCGCGTCGCGAGGCGAATCGGATGCGCGATCGAGGGCGGGCTGGGCGGTCATGATCCCTGGGAGGATGATTCGAGTTTCCGGGTCGAACGATTCCGGAACGAAACGTGTTAATACACCGTCCCACGATAAACTCAATTCAGGCAATCGGCGCCCGTCGTTCGCCCATACGACCGGCTGGACCCAGCCGCACGCGGATCGGGACGGCTGATCGATGCGTAGCGCGTCAGGCCGTCGGAGCGAGCGGTCCTGGTGGCGGCGTCATCTCCTCGACCTCGTAGGTCTTCGGCAGATTGATCGGCTTGTAGGTCGGAACCTTCTCCATGCGTTCCAGCACCGAGCTATGGATGATTGCGCCGTCCGGAATCGGCCGTGGCTCGCCGCGCGGCAGATAGAAGCCGAGGAAGGACTTCCGCTCCGGCCATTCCTTCCATTTGTCGCTCTTCGGGATCCATTCCAGGATTTCCCAGGCGCCGGTCAGCGAATTGTGCAGCGGCGCCGTCGCACTCGGCGGCACATAGTCGTGCGTGTGCGGCGGCAACGGCATTCCCCAGGCGAGATGATCGATCAGCGCCTGATCCATCTGCAGCCCGGCCGTCTTGGCCTGCTCAAGCATCCAGATCAGCGGAAACTTCGACGGCCCGCTCTGGTCCTCCGGATAGCCGCCGCCGACGTCGGAGTGCACGCCGGCGAACCAGACCTGGCGGATGTCCTGCTCCATCGCGGTCGACGGATCGAACGGATCGGAGCGGAATTTCTGCGGCTCGATCCAGCGGTTGAGGCGGAACATGCGCCTGCGCTCGTCGATCGAGATCGCCTGGCGGAACCGCCTGACGCTGGAGTTGGTGCGGGTGAACAGCAGCGTCTGCAAGTCGAACAGGAAGTTGTCCTGCCGCGGCACGATGATCGAGGCGACGGTGTCCCAGACGCCGACGAATTCGATGTCGATGTTGCGGCCGCCGGCGATCTGGCTGAAGTGCCAGGCTTCCTTCAGCGGCGCATCGTCGAACGTGCCGTCGGACTTCTGGGCATCGGAGCTGGCTTTCTTGTAGGTCGAGAAGGCGTAGCCGGCGAGGTCGAGCTGGTCGACCGGCAACAGGCCCATCACATGGACGAAGGCTGCCAGCACGCGCACGGTATAGGCACCGCGGCTGAAGCCGAACATCCAGACCCGGTCGCCGGGCTCCCACGTCCGGCACAGGAACTGGTAGGCGCCGAGCGTGTCCTCGTCGAGACCGGCGCCGAAGGCCAGCCCGAACAAGCCGCGCACCTGTTGCTTGAAGCGGCCCCAGCTGTTCTGCAGGCCGATCGTGCCAAGACCCGGATGATAATGGATCCGCTGCCGGTCATTCTTGTCGGCGACGCGAAACAGCTTCAGGACGCTGGAAATATTGGCACCGATCTCGTTGCCGGTGCCGTCGCAACAAATCACAATATCTTTCGGCATCCGTTGCCCCCGCGGTCGCCGTGAAAATTGGTGGCCTCAATGTACGGCAGAGCATAAGGAAGATTCAATCTCCAATTGAAGACGGTTTGGTGTACGCGGCGTGACCGCAGGCCGAGTTGCTGAAGTTTGCGGCATCGGGATCGGCTGTGCGCTCGCTCCGCACAGCGTTGCTAGAATTCAATTGCAACACTTTGGAAAAGGTGGAAATCTGCTCGGCATCATTGTCGTATTGCGTCGATATTTTTCTTCTCCAGGGATTTCGCCGGTGTGCGCGATCATCTTGCCCGCTGCTTCCCGCAGCTTCCCCGACAAGGACAGGAACGGGTCGGCATGAGCCATCAAGCTCTCGTGACGACCATTCTCGCGGAGCTGGTGGTAAGTGCGTTCGGACTGTTCCGGTGGGTCGGCGGCTACTCCGATCGGGTTTTTGCCAACAGGTTCCGTACCCGTTTTCCAGAGAAGACGCTGAGCTACAGCGGCGACCAGCTTGGCGAACTGGTGCAGTCCGACCTTCGGATGAAGTACGTCTTTCCGATCCTGTTCCCGCTCGATCTCATCGTCATGCTGGCGCTGGCGGGCGCGATGGGCGCAGCATCATCGCACTGGCTCAACCAGATCTATCCGTCAGCGGCGTGGCTCGGTCTGGTCGTGCCGGCGGTATACCTGCTCAGCGATCTGATCGAGGATTGCCTGCTGGCATGGCTGTTGCTGCACGGCGACCCGCATGCGGCGGCGCGATCGATCTCGGTGCTGAAGGCGATCACGACGATCAAGCTCGTCAGTGTCTCTGCCTCGATCGCGCTGACGGCGATCGCATTCGTCGGGTGGCTGTTCCACAGCGAGTCGCTTGCGATCTAGGCAGTTCGGCCAAGCGGCCTACTGATACGTCGCGACGATGTCCGAGACGGCGCGCTCGAGTTGCCGCGCGGTCGCGCATTGGCGCACCACGGTGCAGAAGGTCGCATAACGCGGCATCTCGGAATCGCCAAAGCCCCAGACCATGCGACCTTCCGGGTTGAGCCACACCAGCCGCTTGGAGCGCTCGCCGATGCGGCGCAGGATGTCGGCGCGCGGATCTAGATTGTTGCTGCGGGCGTCGCCGAGCACGATCACCGTCGTCTGCGGCGTGATCGCGCTCATCCAATTGTCCTCGAAATCGGCGAAGGAATTGCCGTAGTCGGACGAGCCGAAGCCGACCTTCGACATGATCTCCTTCATCGCCTCTTCCGGCGATTTCGATTCCAGGATGTCGCTGACCTCGATCAGGTGACCCGAGAAGGCGAATGAGCGGACGTCGTCGACGACCTCGTGCAGGCTGTGGATCAAGAGCAGGAAGAAGTCCGAAACGCGGGCGACCGAACCCGAGACGTCGCACAGCGCAACGATTTTCGGCCGGTCGCGATGCTTGCGCTTCCACGCGGTAAGGAACGGCACGCCGCCCCAAGCCGCGTTCCGTCGCAGCGTGCGGCGGACGTCGAGATGGCCGCGGCGCTGGCGCTTGCGCGGCTTGGAATAGCGCTCGCGCAGCCGCCGCGCGATCTGGCGGATCAGCGTACGCATCTGCTCGACCTGACGCGGCTCGATCCGTGCCAGCGGCGCGTTGCGCAGGATCTCGTTGCGCAGATTCTCCGTTTCCTCGCGGCCGTAGAGCAACAGCGCTTGCGAGACCGTGTCGCGAACGGTGCCGCGCAGGCCGTTGAGCGCCTCCTGCAGCCGCTCGGCGAGCGCCGGATTGCGCGTCGTCAGATCGTCGATGTCGTCGCGCAGGCGCTGGATGCCCATCGCATCGAGGATGCGGGTCTGGAAGATGCCGCGCTGAGTGAAGTAGCGGATGTCGGGCAGCGACGCGGCGCCGGAAGCGTTGGCGATCGCCGTCGAGATCGCGGAGCGATCCTGCGACAGCAGCATCTGCGCCAGCGGCCCGACGTTCTCGTTGGCTGCACCGCCCGCCGTATCGCCATGCTCATCGGCCGACGGGTTGGCGCCGGATTCGTTGTCGTCGTCTGTCTTGTTCTGCTCAGCGCTTTCCTGCTGCGGCTCGGGCTGGCTGAAGAACAGGTCGAAGCATTCGCCGAGCGAGCGCTTCTCATCCTGCGTCTTGGCGAGCGTCAGCAGGAACGTGTCGCGCAGGATGTCGCGGTCGGCAAAGCCGACCTGGGCGACCGCGCGCATCGCGTCGATGCTCTCGGCGGGCGAGACCCGGACCCCGGCTCCCCGCGCCGCACGAAAGAAGCGATGCAGGTTCTCGCGCATCTTGGTCTAACTAAACACGCCTTGGCGCGATGCCTTGGCGATGAAGGACGAGATCTGCGGCGTCGCTGCCTCGATATCGGCCTCGTATTTCAGCAACACGTTGAGCGTGTCCTTGACGATCTCGTGGTCGAGCTCGCTGGCCTGCAGCAGCACCAGCACGCGCGCCCAGTCGATCGCCTCGCTGACCGAGGGCAGCTTCTTCAAATCCAGTGAACGGATCTCGTGAATGAAGCCGACCATCTGCTTGCGCAGCGTCTGCGAGATGCCGGGCACCCGGCTCTCGACGATGCGCTCTTCCAGTTTCTGCTCGGGAAAGCCGATATGCAGATGCAGGCAGCGCCGCTTCAAGGCATCGCCGAGATCGCGCTCGCTGTTCGATGTCAGGATCACGGTCGGCGGCGCCACTGCGGAGACGGTGCCGAGCTCGGGAATCGTGACCTGGAAGTCCGAGAGGATCTCCAGCAGCAGCGATTCGAATTCCGCGTCCGATTTGTCGATCTCGTCGATCAGGAGCACGCAGCCGGCCGGCTGCTCCAGCGCCTGCAACAGCGGTCGCGGCTCGACGAACTCCTTGGAGAAGAACACGTCGCCGAAGGTGTGAAGCTGGTCGAGCGCAGCGGCCAGCGTCTGTGCGCCGCCGAGCACTTCGCCGAGCTTGTCCTTGAGGATCTGCGTGTAGAGCAGCTGCTTGGCATACTTCCACTCATACAGCGCCTTGGCCTCGTCGAGGCCCTCATAGCATTGCAGGCGGATCATCTTCATGCCGCGCCATGCGGCGATCGCCTTCGCCAGCTCGGTCTTGCCGACGCCGGCAGGGCCCTCGACCAGGATCGGCTTCTCGATCTGCTGCGACAGATAGACCGCGGTCGCGATCTGCCGGCTTGCAATATAGCCTTGCGCGGCGAGGCCGCTTTCCACGGCCTCGATCGAGGCGGTGGGCCTGGTGTCAGCCACGAGGATCAGCTCCGAATTTGCCTTGAACTCGGACCTGTTCTGCGCCCGTTGCGGGCAAAGCACAAGGCTCGTTTGGCCCGCAACGGCATGGGGTTAGCGCATGGTTCCGGGTATTCCGCCGAGCGCAATACGGGCTACGGTTGTTCGCGTGTGGTTCGAACCTCCCCTTGAAAAGGGGAGGTCGCCTTGCTCGCGAGAGCAAAGCGGGTGGGGATCAGCTCTCTCCATGAGCTGCGTCGCCTGTGGCCTGACCCCCATCCCAACCTTCCCCCTTTTAGGGGGAAGGAGAAGAATCTCGTGGCCCGCCCGTCGTCAGCTCGCGCAGCTCTTCACGAAATCCTTGCGCTGCGGGCCGACGATCTTCTGGTCGATCGCCTGCTTCAGGCAGTCGAGATGCGCCTGCGCCATGCAGAGCTGCATCTGGTCGTGCCGGTCCTGGCCCTTCAGCGGTTTCGCAGCGCTCTGGCAGGCCGCACGCTTCGCTCCGGGCACGGGCGCCGCCGCCGACGTGCTCTCCGGTGCGGGAGTTGCCGCCGGCGCTGCGGTCGATGCGGGGGCGGATGGTGATTGCGCGAACGCTGCGACCGAGACCAGCAGCGAACCAGCCGAGACAAGGGCGACGACGAGACGTTTCATGGGATGTGCCTCCGCGGGCATGCGCCGGAACGCAGAGCGGTTTCCGGGCGATCATGCTCAGACCAGGAAAGGGATCACGATGCGATATCACGATCGCGCCGTGACCCGGGGGAGCACTACAATTAGAAGCCGCCGCCTGAATGCGGCGTGAATATGCCGGGAGGCCGCTTCACCTCAGCGTGTGGCCGGTCGCGGCCTCGAGCTCGCCGATTGCCTGCGCGGCATTCGCGACCTTGATCGTGGTCATGCCCATCTCGCGCGCCGGCTTCAAATTGACGCCGAGATCGTCGAGATAGACGCAGTGCTGCGGATTCACCTGCAGCGTCTCCACCATTATCCGGTAGATGCGCGGGTCGGGCTTTCGCAGGCCGATCTTCGCGGACTCGATGACGTGGTCGAACAGCGACATCACCTCGGCGACGTAGAGCGTGCGCCCGCTATGGCTGCCGATCGCGTTCGAGGGCAGATTGTTGGTGATGCAGCCGGTCTTGAATTTCGCCTTGATGCGCTTCAGCGCCTCGACCATTTCGGGCCGCAAGTCGCCGGAGAGCAGCGGCAGCACGTCCTTGCCGCGCACCTCAGCGCCGAGCGCCTTCGATTCCTTGGCGAACAGCACGTCGAACGCGTCGATATCGATCTCGGCGCGCTCGAACTTGGCCCAGGCGTTTTCGAGATGGTTGGCGGCGTTGGTGCGGCGGATGATGTCGATCGGCAAACCACGCTCGGTCTCATAGCGCGCGAATGCCTCGAACGGCGAGGTGGTCAAGACGCCGCCGAAATCCCAGATCACTGCTTCGATCATCAATGTCCTGCCCGTTGCAAAGCGGCGGCTTCGCCTCGGGTCGTCCGGCCGTTCGGCCAGAGACAGGGAAACGCGCGTCCAGCCTTCTTTATGAGAATTGCCGCCGGTCAGGCAAGCCGCGAGATTGCGGCAAACTCCGCCACGCGGAACCAACTCACCAGACCATCGGCACCAGGCGGTAACGCACCCGCGCGATATAATCGGCATAACCGTCGAGCTCGGCGGTGAGCATCCGCTCCTCCATCATGGACCTTAGGCCGAGCAGCGCCGCCATGACCGGCACGATGGCGAGGCCGTACCAGGATCCCAGCAGCAACGGCGTGCCGAGATAGGTCAACAGGCCGCCGGCATAGATCGGGTGCCGCACATAGGCGTAGGGTCCCGTGGTCACCGCAGTGTGCCCGCGCTCGCGCTGGATCTTCACGACCGGCGCCGCGTAGCTGTTTTCCCGGTAGGTCCGGTAGGCGATGTAAAAGGACGCCGCGATCATGAGAGCGCCGGTGCATTGCAGCCAGACGGGGATGAACGACGTCTGGTAACGCACCGCGTCGAGCGCCATCAGCGGCAGCCAAGTCAGCCACAACAGCGGCATGATCGAGGTGATGATGCGATCCCATCCTGCCTGGCCGCGCGCGGTGCGCCGCTCCGCCAGCAATCCCGGATCATGCCTGGCGAGCCAGGCCTCGGTGATCAGCCCACCGATCGTGATCTCGAGCAGGAACACCCAGGCGCCGGCCCATCGCATGGTGCCGGCCGCGAGAAACAACAACGTCCCGAGGCCCACAAAGGTGAAGGCGGCGCGGCGCAGATTGATGCGAGGGGGATTGCTGGTCTCGTTCATGTTTCTCTCCGACAAACGGCAACGGCCGCGCCGCCGGAACGGGCGGGCCGTTGCATTGCTTGGGCAACGGATCGAAGCGCGGCTTGCCGCGTGGGATCGATCACGGTCTGCGGGTCCAGTTTCGCGCCTGTCCGGAATAGACCTTGCTCGGCATCGCGCGCGCCGCGGGATCGAGCAGAATCTTCATCGCGGTGTTCAGCCGCTCCTCCGAATGCGGCGAGCCATCATGGCGCATCTGCTGCGGAGCACCGGGGCCCTGCGGCGGCGCCATGTAGGCCGACGTGGTCGGCGGAGCGGGGGTGGTTGCGATCTTCGGGCGGGCGACAAGAGCTGCCTCCATCGGGCGCCGCGCTTCCGCGTTGCTTGACGCTGCGGATGGCGCTTCCGCCGGCGGCGGAGAGGCGGCGCTGTCGGATCCGGATTTGCGGGGCGTTTTTGCCATGGCATCGGCTCCATAGGTTCGGTGATGACGACGATTTCAGGATTTGTCCTCGTCGGATGTGGTGCGTTTGGCGATGATCGGGTTGCGGTCGCTGATCGCAGCGAGCAGCGAGGCGTGGCTCACGACTGACGACACGACGATCTTTCCGGATGGCTCGATCCGGCGACCGTTCTGCCGCTGTTGCTCTGGGCTCCTGGCAGTGGATTTCTGCATCATGTCGGCCTCCTCGGGAGTGGTGGGGCCCGACAGCGCCGGGCCCCGAGTTTGGCGGTCAGATGCCGAAAGCACCGAGGACGCCCGGCAGCGCCTGCACGACGCCACCGACGATGTCCTGCCAACCCTGCGGGTTGACCGACCCGTTGGTCGCCACTTCGGCAATCCGCTTCGGACCGCGCTCGATGCCCTCACACTGGATCGGGCTACGCACGCTGCCGAAGGTCTCAAAGTCGTTCCTTGCGTACATGTTCAGCTCCTTCTTTCGGTTTGAATTGACGGCAACTACGGGAGGTGGGCACCGACCGGGGCAGCCGTCGCTGGACGTCGCCCAGGGGATCGCTCATCGCGTCGATCCCCTGGACCACGTGACGCTCATTCGCGCCACGTTCTGATCTCCTCCGGACGCAGAGGAGCAATCGCGTCAATAGACCTGCCACTGCCGCAGCGGCCCGACCGCCACCGGCACCACGTCGCTCACGTCGATCGTGTACTGATAGACTTCGCGCGCCTGGGTCAGGACCTGCGTCGGGTTGAAGAAGCGGTAGGTCACGTCGTGGCAGATCGAGTCGGGGCGACAGATCACGCTCTGGTCGACTTCGACAGTGTCGAGCCGGAGGCCCTTCTGGGCCACGTCGGTGAAGATCTTCCGCGTGTTGTAGGCATTCATCGCGGAATAATTCAGCGCGCGATCCTGCGGCGAGAGACCGACATTGCGGAACTCGTTGTAGATCCGCTCGAGGAAGCCCTCGGCGCCGGCCGGCCAGGTCTCGGGATCGGGCCCGAACAGCGTGTAGAGATCCCACTGGTAGAAGCCGCGCCAATCGGTCACCAGCGTCGGCACGACGGTGCCGTTGAGCAGCTTGGTCGTGTTGGTGCTGTCGACCCAGCCGGCCATCGAGACCCGCGCGACGCCGCCGCGCGGCGGGAATGCCGGAGGCGTCGTCGGTCGTGCGTCGGCGGCGGCCGACGTCGCCGTCACCATGGTACGGGTCGTCGCCGGATCGTCGTGCGAGACTTCCTGATGCCACAGCGCCAGGATCAGTGCGGCGAAAAATCCGAGACCGAACACATCGAGCGGCTTGATCGCATAGATCGGGATCGAATCGATCGTCATCGTCCAGGTGATGGCGTCGGCGTCCGGGAAGTTGTTGCCGGAGCCGGGCGGCGTCGCGGCCTCGCCTTCGGCCTGGTTCAGCAGATAGCGCGCCATGATCGCCGGATTGTACGGCGCCGAGGTGTCGCCGGAGCGGTCGCGCTCGGGCCCGAACACCGGATCGCCGCGTCCGATCAGGCTATCGCGCCAATTGGCGATCGCCTGCACGAAATAGTCGAGGCGGGCTTCCTTGCCGAAATCGTAGAACAGCCTGCCGATCGGGAAGGCGAGCTGCCCGGTGGACTCGGGCGTGGCGCCCTGCGGACGCATGCCGCCGCCACAGCCGCAGCTCTTCTCGCTGGTTCGAACCGCAGGGGCTTCGTACATCGGCAGCGCCTGCGGCATTGCGACGGGAAGCGCGTGGCTCGGCATCAGCGCAGGCAGCTGCTGCGGCTGCAACCATGTCTGCGGCATCATGCCGGCCTGAGGCATCGTCATCTGCGGCACCATCATCGGCGGCATCACCATCTGCGGTGCCGGTGCCGGCATCCAGACCATGTCGCCGCCCGCATGCGGGGCGTGATAGGGATAGGGCGCGGGCGCTGCCATCGGCGCCGCGACGACACCGTGATCAACGGGAACGGCCATGGCCGCAGGTGCCGCCGGCGCGGCAGGTTGTGCCTCGCTTGGCATGATCCCGGCGCTGCTTCGCAGGACCGAGCCGTCCGGCCCGAATATGCGCGGAGCCGATGGTGCAGACATTGCTGATAGATCTCCCATGGAACCCTCTCTGGTTGCAGTTGGCTGAGCGGCGGATGACGGTTGGACGAAAGGGCGCGCGGACACTCCCCAGAAGCGAGGAGGCGCGGCCGTGGCACCCGACGGCATGACGGCGTCCGCCTGCTCGCCAAGCAGGGCGGCGACAGCCGCGGGAATATCGAGCCGGCCGGCGAGACAGCGCGAGGCGCTGCCGTCATTACGGCAGGGCACCGCGCTTTCGAGCAGCGCGGCACGGACGGCTTGCGGATCGGCCTTGCGTCCGTTCTGACGCAGGCATGAGAGCAGCAACGCGACGACGCCGGTGACGATCGGCGCAGCGAAGCTCGTTCCGGACCGCAGGCTGACATTGCGGACCGGCGAAGCGCCGGCGATGTTCTCGCCCGGCGCGAGGATGCCGTTCTCGAGATAGGCATCGCCGAAATTGCTGAATGGCAGCGGATTGCCGGCGAGATCGCTCGCGCCGACCGCAAGCACCGAAGACAGGCTGCCCGGCACCTGGACGCAGCGGCAGCCGTCATTGCCGGCGGCGGCGACGATCAGCTTGCCGGCGCGTTCGCAGGCGCGGACCGCGTCGACCAGAATGCGGTCGGCCTGTCCGGTCGCGGACTGCTGACCGCTGCTGATGTTGACGATGTCGGCGCCGACGGCCAGCGCCTGGTTGATCGCGAGCGCCAATGTGCTTTGCGAGGACGGCTCGATCTGCCCGGCCGCATTCTCGCGATAGATCGAAAACACCGTCGCGCTGCAATTCGGCGCCACGCCGAGCACCGGGCTGCCGGGCGTGCCCATCAGCACGCTCGTGACATGGGTGCCGTGCTCGGACTGGATCGTCGTCGATGACGGCGCGACGAACTCGCCGCCCATGGCGACGCGAGCCTGCCTGAGCGAGGGATGATTGAGGTCGACCGGGCCGTCGATAATCGCGATCTTTACCGCGGGATCGCCTCCCGACGTTCTCTGCCACAAGGCAGTCAGACCAGCGATGTCGGCAACTGGATTCATGAAATCAATCCTGACCGATCTGCCGCTCGTTCGTGCAGCCGATCCGTCTTCCGCGACAATTTGCATTCACGCAGCGAGCGAAAGAGGCGGCACGTCGTTGCGTTGGTGCTGTTGTGGCAGCTGTGCCGCGAAAAGCCTATTCGCCGCGGTGGACCAGAAAGGATCGAGCCGGTGAACCGGATCGATTGATCCATGCGGCCGATCTCGGGTCTCGAAAGATCGATCAAAGGATTTAGTCGGGATCGACCTCGCCGCGCGATACGCACGCGCAAGTGCAAAGACGCAGTGCGTCCTTGCGGCCGCGCGAACGCGGCCAGGTCAGCGGCCCACGGAATTCAGGGTTATGGTATCAGTCGAGCGCGCGGCGCCGATCGGACGTCGGCACAGATGATGCGATCCACGGCGCCTCGCGCACCCGTCGCATCGCCTGCGCCCGGCGCGGCAGGCCGAGCTTCTGCAGCACGTGATGGACGTGGTGCTTGACGGTCGCAAGACTGAGATTGAGATCGCGTGCGATCTCCTTGTTCGACAGGCCCCGTCCGATGAGCTTGAGAACCTCGCTTTCGCGGCGCGTCAGTCCCTGGTCCGCATCGATCGTATCCGTCTGACGCTCCATGCAAAACAGCGCGCGCAGCAGGCCGCCGGAAATCTCGGCGCTGCAGGCGAGCCGACCTGATGCGACGTCCGACAATGCGCGGCAGAGCTCATCGAAGCTGGCGTTCCGGGAAATATAGCCGCTGAACCCGGCCCGGCCGCAGCGAACCACGTCACGCCGGTCCTCGTTGAGGCCGAGCGCGACCAGCGCGATCTCCGCATGTTCGCTCGCAATCACGCGTATCTCGTCGAGATCGATCCCCTGTGTGACGTCGATCAGGATGACATTCACACCGCCGGCCTCGAGGGTGGTGCGCAGGCCGGCGAGATCGGAAACCGCCGCCTCAACGGCAAACTGGGCATGGTTCCGGAAACTCGAGGTAAGCCCCTCGCTGAACAGCCTGATCGGCGTGACGACCGCGATCCTCATCATTATCCTCGAACTCAACAAAATGGCGGATGAAAAGCCGTCTGAAGGTCAACGGCACCGGCATCCAGAAAGTCATGAAGGTAAGTATGCGGTATGCTGCCAGAGGTTGTATTGTTATCGGGTCGAAATTACGGCGCAGATGCGCGCAGGATCAAGAGATGCAGTTCACATTAGCGCATCGATCGCGGATCGCGCAGCCGCGATCGGATGTGTTGCATATCGCGCCAGGTCGGCGATGCAGGGTGCGTGCGCGCGATGACGATGCAGGAAATCCGGCGGCGACTTCAACGCCGTAGTTATTGACGCCTAGATATTTAGACAATTGACGCGTGCCGGCCCGAATGCTCTGTACGACATCGCATGTTCTCCGAGGCTCGGTGTGAGCGACGCAATGTCGCGCTTCGGATGCGTCCGGTTTCAATGCAGATCGACGGGGATCCATGACGAATTTGATTCGAGCGACAGCCCTTCTGACTCTGTTGATGGCGTCGCCGGCCTTCGCCATCGTCGGTGGCGGCGCGCCATCGACGGATGGCGTTGCGCGCTCCGTCGTCACCATCGTCGGTTCGCGCGGCAATTTCTGCACCGGCGCCCTGATCGCGCCGAGGGTGGTGCTGACCGCGGCGCATTGCGTGCAGCCCGGCGCCGACTACAAGATCGTCGAGTATGGTGCGGACCGGCAGCCGAAGCTGCAGGACGTCACGACCGTCGCGATCCATCCCGGCTTTCGGATGCAGGCCATGACCAATCATGTCGCGACCGCCGATGTCGCGCTGCTGCAGCTCGCGGTGCCGGCCGCAGGCAAGGCGCCGGCCGCGCTCGGCATGCCCAACATTCCGATCCAGGTCGGCGGCCGCTTCACCATCGCGGGCGTCGGCGTCACCGTGCGCGGCGACGGCAAGAGCGGCGGCGGCGTTCGTGTCGTCGGCCTGGTCGCAAGCGGCAAGCCCGGCACGTTGCAAATCCGTCTCGTGGACCCGGTCGGGCAGGGCGTGCGCGACGGGCTCGGGGCCTGCACCGGCGATTCCGGCGCTCCCGTGTTCGAGGACAAGCAAGGCGGGCCCGCAATCATCGGCGTGGTGAGCTGGTCGACCGGCCCGAACGGCACCGCCGGCTGCGGCGGCATCACCGGCGTGACGCCGCTGACGCTCTATCGCGACTGGGTGATGCAGACCGCGCAGCAGTGGGGAGCGAGCTTTTAGTCTCGATCCGCCTGCATACTCGCAATCCGTCATCCCCGCGCAAAGGCTCCGCCTTTGTCGCTGGAGGTGCGCGCTCTTGCGCGCCTCGAAGGATGAACGGCCACCAGCCGGGCCGTCGCCCTTCGAGGGCCGCTGAAGGAGCGGCCACCTCAGGGTGACGGTGATAGGCTGGGTGCGCGCCGAACCTAATGCCCCGCCGCCTTGTTCGCGGCGGCGTTGTTCAGCACGATCAGGCCGTCGACGGCGACGCCGAGCTTGCTGTTGATCAGGAACGGGTTGACGTCGATCGAGGCGATGCGGCCGGCGGCGTCCGCCATCAGGTTGGAGAGCCCGACCAGCGCCTTAACCGCCGACGGCTCATGCAGCGCAGGCTTGCCGCGATAGCCCCTCATCTTGACGCCGGCCTTGGTCTTGGCGATCAGCTCTTTCGCCTCGGCGGCATCGAGCGGTGCACCGGCCAGCGCCACGTCCTTCATCAGCTCGATGTCGACGCCGCCGGTGCCGAACAGCACCACCGGGCCCATCTCGGCATCGAGCGAGGCGCCGACTACGAGCTCGAGATCGGCCTTGACTTGCTGCGCGATCAGGATGCCCTCGATCTTCGGCTTGCCCTTCAGCTTCTTCACCCGTGCGGTGATGCCGTCGAACGCCTTCTTCACCTCGGCAGCATTGCCGAGATTCAGCACCACGCCGCCGATATCCGACTTGTGCAGAATGTCGGGGCTGACCACCTTGGCGACCACCGGAAAGCCGATGGCCTTGGCGATCTTCACGGCCTCCGCCGCGGTCTGCGCCACCTCTTCCTTCGAGATCGGGATGCCATAGGCCTTGAGCAGCTTCTTCGAGGCAACCTCGTCGAGCGCCGCGGCGCCGTTGGCAGCCTTCAGCGTCTTCTCCAGCACGGCGCGCGCCGACGCCTTCGAGCTCGACGCGATGTCGGGCACTTCCTTGCGCAGACCGGCATATTCGATCAGCGATTTGATCGCGCCGACCGCGCGATCGAGGCCCTGCATGACTGCGATGTCGGGCAGCGACTTGCGCAGTCCCTTGGTGAACTCGGTGAAGCCGATCGACATCGCGCTGATATAGATCACAGGCTTGTTGGCCTGGGCCGCCATGTCGTTGACGATGCGCAGATTGCGCTCGCGCAGCTCGTGCGGCGCCTTCGGCAGCTCGGCATCGATGATGACGATGTCGGTATCGGGATCGTCGATCATGATCTCGATCGACTTCATGTAGACGGAGGGATCGACCACAGCGGCAAAGCCGGCGTCGAGCGGATTGCCGACGATGCTGCCGGGTCCGAGCATTTTTGCGAGCTGCTCCGATGCATTCTCGCTCAACGGCGCGAAGTTCAGCCCGGCGGAATAGAACGCGTCGATCAAGAGGCCGCGCTTGCCGCCCGACAGCGACACCGCCGCCAGCCGGTTGCCCTTCGGCGGATCGGCATGGACGAAACACTCGGTGGTTTCGATCAGCTCATCCAGCCCGCGCACCCGGATCACGCCTTCGCGGGTCGAGATCGCATCGAAGGTCTCGATCGAGCCGGCCAGTGCACCGGTATGCGCCATCGCCGCGGCACGGCCGCCTTCCGAGGCGCCGAGCTTGAGCGCGATCACCGGCTTGCCGGCGGCGCGCGCGGCCTTGCAGGCATCGCGGAATACCTTGGTGTTCCTGACGCCTTCGAGATAGACCACGATGACGCGGATGCTGGGATCGGCGGCGAAATAGCTCATCAGGTCGGGGGTTTCGAGGCCGGATTCATTGCCGGTCGTGACCATGTAGCCGACGCCGACGCCGCGATCCTCCAGCGCCTGGCGGATCGCCATCACGATCGCGCCGGATTGACCGGCGATCGCCACCGCGCCCGGCTCCATGGTGACGATGCGGTCGTCGATATTGGTGAACAGGTTCTCGCCGGCGCTGAGATTGCCAAGGCAATTCGGACCGGTGACCGCAAGCCCGGTCTCCTTGATCGCCTGCTTCAGCTCGACCGCAAGCCGCTGGCTCTCCTCATCCTGCAACTCGCTGAAGCCTGAGGTGACGATGGTTGCCGAGCGCGCGCCGGCCGCGGCGGCATCGCGGATCACCTGCACGGCGAAGCGGGCCGGCACCAGCACCAGCACATGGTCGGGCTTTTCGGGAAGGCTGGCGAAATCCTTGTAGCAGGTGACGCCCCAGATCGTTTCGCGTTTGGCGTTGATCGGAAACAGGCCGCCTGAATATCCGTACTTGACCAGATTGTTCCAGATCCGCTCGGCGTAGTTGCCGGGCTTGTCGGTGGCGCCGACCAGCACGATGTTGCGCGGGTGCAGCATCGCATGGATGCTCTTGACGATGTCGCTAGCGTCAGCGGGCGGCGCCCATTTGCGGGACGGATGTGACGCGGTGCTTGCGAGAGCTTCCATGGAGCCTGCCCTTATCCTTGTTCTGCTTGTTTCCTCTGGCCCACGGTCGATCACCGCAGGACCCGATTTTTCATTGTTTTTATGGCTGATGGAAGAGGGTGGCAACTCACGCTGGCGCAAGTCAGGGCGTCGCGCGCAATATCCCGGCAGGCGAAAATTCACACGTCTCAGGAACCCGATTCGAGCGTTCTCGAATCCGATTCGCGTGTTCTCGAATCCGATTCGATCAGGGTTGCGTGCAACAGATAGCGCTCTGGGCCCGATGTCAGCGCGTCGAACGGCCAGCAGGTTGACAGCACCAGTTCATACCCGTCGGTCACAGGGTCGATGCCGGACTGGTCGAAGCGGACGACTGAGCTACGGTCGGCCCGGTAGCGAAAAATCTTGCCGTCACGCCGCGTGACGTCGATCTCGTCACCGATTGTGACATCTTTCAGAAACCGGAAATGGGTGTCGCGATGCGCCGAATAGACCGCGACGCCACGCTCACCGGCATCGGCGGTCTGCTCGACATGGCCGGGACCGAACGCCAGCGCCTGGCCGCTGCTGCCCGCGAGCACAATCGCGGACGCGTGCAGCCGCTTCACCTCGATCCGGGCCACAGGCCAGGTGTCTGCCCAGCTCCACGGTTTCACCGGATGGCCGGTCGCGATGCTCTGTGCGAAGGCACGCTCCAGCAGCACCTGCGCGAGCAGCGCCTTGGCGTGGATGTAGGCGCCCTGGCCGAACAGGATCAGGCCGATGAGGGCGAAGGCGAGGGGGAGGATGAAGCGGCGCATTGGCATCTTGCTCTCGTCATTGCGAGGAGCTCGCGACAAAATTGCAAAGCAATTTTGCGCTGAAGCGACGAAGCAATCCATCTTTCCCCGAATGGTGGCATGGATTGCTTCGCTTCGCTCGCAATGACGATAGTGGAAAGAGTGGCGCGCGCGGCCCTTGGGGGACGGGTGAGAAGGCCGCGCGCGCTCTTGGAAAGGAGGAGGTCGGGGGGCACCTCCTCCTTTCATCCGACGTCATTGGGGCGACGTCTGACGCCGATTGAACACCAGAAGCAGGAGGCTGACCGTGAGCAGGATCACGCCCGCGATCATCTTCAGTTCGGCATCGGTCGCGGTCTTCGGCAGCTGGATGGTGCCGGGACGTTGCGTGGCGACAGGTGACCGCTTCAGCGCAGCGAGGTGCATCTTGCCGTCGCCGGCGTCAGCGCGACGCCCGGTGGGGGCAGCCGGCAGGCTCGGACGCTCACCGAACACTTTCGCAAAGTCCCAGCCGGCGGGCAGGTTGAGCGGCAGCTCGGAGAGCTTCAGCGGCTCGCCTTCAGGACGGCTCGGCGTCTTGTCGACCGCGACGAGGCTGGTCAGCCGCGTGACGAGCTGATGCTCCAGCGCCAGCGCAAGGATCGACTTGTCGGCATCTTCGGGGCTCTCCTGGCGGGTGGTGCGCGCGACCTCGGCATCCGCGATCTTGCGGCGTGCCCACAGTTTCGAGAGGCCCTTGCCCTCGGCGGCGCCGGCGAGCGGCAGCGTCACGCTCCACGGACGGTCGCCGATGCGGCCCTTGATCTCGACCGAGCCGGCGAGCTTGTCGAGCTTCGCGGCCAGCACCAGCGGCTCGTCGCGATAGATATCGGGCAGTGCCGACGGTGTCAGGTCGGCGATCGCGTCGGAGAATTTCGCGGAGAGGTTGGTCACAGCGGGATTCTCCAGTTTGGCGAACAGGTCGCGCATGCGCTCGTCGACCTGCTCGACCGAGCCGATATGGGTGAAGGTGCCGCGGCCGAGTTCGGCGGCGCGCGTCATCAGATAGGTGTTCGGGGCCGAGCCGATGCCGACCATGAAGACCCGCGAGCGGCCGCGCAGCGCGCTGATGGTCTCGAACAATTGCTGCTCGTTGCCGATCGCGCCGTCGGTCAGGAACACGACCTGGCGAACGGAGTTGGCGTCGTCGTGATTGGTGTCGGAGAGTGCCGCGCGCATCGCCGGCACCATCTCGGTGCCGCCGCGTGCCTGTATTGCGCTGACGAACGACGTCGCGTTGCCGATATTGGCGCTGTTTGCCGCGACCGGCGTCGGGAACAGCGTGTCCATGGTGTCGTCGAAACGAATCACGTTGAAGCGATCGGTCGGCTGCAGGCGCCCGAGCGCGTAGAGGAGGCTCGCCTTGGCCTGGATGATCGAGGTGCCGCCCATCGAGCCGGAATTGTCGATCACGAAGATCACCTCGCGGGCGAGCTGCTGCCGCTGCGCCTGCTCGACCGATGGTGGCGTGACGAAGGCCAGCAGATAGTCGGAATTGCCGACATGCTCGCGAAACAGCCCGACCGACGGCGCCTTCTCGGCGGCGGGCTTCCAGGTCAGCTCGAAATCGCGGTCGGCCGGCACCGGGCCTTCGGCGAGCTTGACGACGCGCGTGGTGCTGTCGGGGTTCTCGATCTTGACCTGATGGAAATGGCTCTTCACCTCGCCAAGCGGGAAGCCGGCGTTGAGATGCACGGTGATGTTGGTCGGATTGATGGATGCGTTGGTGGCGGGATCGAGCACTTCGGGGGAGATGCGATTGCGGTCCGGCACCGGATCGGTGGACGTGGCGCCCAAGCCGCTGCCATCGGCGCGGAGATCGACGCTCTGCACCACCGGACGCGGATTGTAGCGCGGGCCGACCACCATCGGGACCCGCAGCGAGAACTCATTGCCGTTCTGCTGCACCGGCTCCTGATATTCGATCTGCACCAGCACGGTTTCGCCGGGCCCGATATTGGCCACGGAGTTGGTGAAGATGTTGGGCCGCTCCTGCTCGGTGAGCGCGGCCTTCTGGCCGTTCTGCTTGGCCTGCTCGTAGATGGTGCGGGCCTGCTGTCGCTCCTTGATGTCACCGACCACGATGCGGTCGCCGACCACCATCTTCAGCGTGTCGACCGCGCCGCCTGCCGGCAGCGGGTAGACATAGGTTGCCTCCACCCAGTCCTTGGTCGGGTTGCGGAAGATCTGCGTGACGCGGGCGCGCACGGTCGGCCCCGACACGGTGAGGTCGACATCGATGCCGAGCCTCAATGCGTCGGCATAGCCGTCGTCGGTCTTGAACAGCAGCGAGCCGGAGCGCGCATCGGATGGCCGCAGCACCGCCTGTTGCGGCAGTTCGGCCGACCATCCCGGATCGAAACTCAGGAACAGCGCCGCAAAGCCGATCACCAGCGCGGCTACGCCTTCCACCAGGAAGAACAGCACAATGCGCATCCTGCGCGACAGGCGGATCTGCGGGCTGCTCTCACATGCATCGTAGATCGTCATTTTCGTCACTCCCGAGCGAGGCTTTCGCTGCTTCGCAATCATGGAGAGCGGCGGTTTTGGCGCGAGCAGAATGATCGGCAATGATCGGCCGCCGTCCGGCGCGCTCCGCCGGCGGCCGAGGCGGGTTTGTGCGGTTTTGTGATGGATTGTCCGGTCTGCTAGACTGCGCCGATTCATGGGGAACCCGCGCAGGAACACGATGTCGACGCCGGACAAGCAGCTTTCCGCCGAGCAGAGCCAGCAGGTCGCGGAGACCATCCGCGAGGAAATCGCGCGCCGCCGCATCTCGCGGCAGACGCTGGCGGAGCAGGCGAAGCTGAGCCTCTCGACACTGGAGAAGGTGCTCGGCGGCCGTCGCCCGTTCACGCTGGCGACCACCGTGCGGCTGGAGCAGGCGCTCGGCGTGTCCCTGCGCAAGCTGCCGGAGGCGATCACGGTCGCCGTGCCGGCCAATGGCGGGATCGCGCCCGACAGCCTCGGATCCTATTCCCGCCGGGCAGTGGCGCGGATCGAGGGCACCTACATCACGGTGCGTCCGTCCTTCGGCGAACCAGGCGCGCTCTATGCCTATCGGACCGAGATCACCTGGGACGAGGCGGCGTCATCGCTCGGCTTCCGCGAGGGCGAGCGGCAGGATGCCGACTACACCCAGTATGGGGAGGTGGCTGTGCCCAATGAATCGGGCTTCGTCTACCTCGTGACCAACAGGCACGGCCAGCATCGCGTGATCACGGTTTCGCGCCCGCGCAACACCGGCGAGATGTACGGCATCATCACGACCTTGCTCGCCGGCCGCGGCTCGCTTCTGACCCCGGTCGCAGCGCCGATCGCGTTCCTGCCGGCAAAGAACGTGCCCAAGCCGAGCCTCGGGCGGGTGTCGGCCGATGATGCCAACTTCGCCGCCTATCGCGAGCACCTGCGCCGCACGATCGACGAGCCGTTCGCGATCTTCCTGCCGGGATAGTCGCAGGTTGCGATGCGGGTCCCGTCATCCTGAGGAGCGCGTAGCGCGTCTCGAAGGATGCACGGCCACCGGCCGGGCCGTCGACCCTTCGAGACGCCGCTTCGCGGCTCCCCCAGCGACAACGGCAAAGCCGTTGCGCGGGGGTGACGGTGAGAGAACCATATGCGCCCCGCAAGAACAACGAAGCCGCCCGAATGGGCGGCTTCGCGGCACTGTTTGCTCGTCGAGCGGCTCGAGCTAGCCGCCGGTCTCGGCGCTGATGATGTCGCCGAACAGCTCCCACTGGCCGTTCTTGAACTGCATCATCTTGAGCTGCTCGACCGGCGCGAAGTCGGTCGCGCTGGTGTTGATCCGGATGCCGGGGATCAGCGTGTCGGGTGTGAAGTCCTTCAGGCTGGCGGCCTGCTTCATCACGTTCTCACGTGTCAGGTCGTCACCGGCCTGCTTCAGCACCTGCACCATGGTCTGCGCCGCGGCGTAGCCATAGACCAGATTGGCGTCGGACAGATTGGCGCCCGGCATGTACTTCTCGGCGAAGGCCATGAACTTCTTCATGCCTTCGTCATTCTTCCATTGCGGATCGGACGCGTCCTTGAGGTAGCCGGCCGACAGCACGCCTTCGGAGGCTTCGAGGCCGGCAGGCTTCATGACCGCGCCGATCGAGATCGAGACGTCGGTCATCACCTGCATCGGCTTCCACTGGAGCTCGGCGATCTTCTTGATCGCTTGGGCTGCGAATTTCGGCGTCGAGATGTTGACGAACACGTCGGCGCCGGTGTCCTTGAGCTTGACGATGTGGGAATCGATCGACGGCTCCGTGGTCTCGTAGCTTTCCTCGGCGACGATCTTGACGCTCGATTTGTCGAGCACCTCTTTCAGGCCGACCAGGTAGTCCTTGCCGAAATCGTCATTGGCATAGAAGATCGCGACCTTGGCGTCCGGCTTGGCCTTGAGGATGTACTTGCCGAAGATCCGCGCCTCGACGCGGTAGCTCGGCTGGAAGCCCATCGTCCACGGGAAATCCTTCGGATCGTTCCACTTGCTGGCGCCGGTGGCGAGGAAGAGCTGCGGCACCTTCTTGGCGTTGTGATACTTCTGCACCGCGGTCTGGGTCGGCGTGCCCAGCGCGTTGAACACCAGGAAGACCTCGTCGCTCTCGATGAGCTTGCGGATCTGCTCCACGGTCTTCGGCGGCGAGTAGCCGTCGTCATAGGAGATCCAGTTGATCTTGCGGCCGTTGATGCCGCCCTGCTCGTTGATCATCTTGAAATAGGCTTCTTCGGTCTTGCCGATGACGCCGTAGGCGGAGGCGGGACCGCTATAGGCCTCGACGTTGCCGATCTTGATCTCGGTATCGGAGGCGCCGGTGTCATACTTCTTTTGTGCAAAGGCGGCCTGGGTTGAGAGCAGGCAGAGCGCCGTGGCGGCTGCCAGCAGCGGCAATCTTGTGGTTTTCATAAAGGCAATTTCCTCGATTGATTCTGGTTGGGACTTACGCAACGAACCCGCATCCGGTCCCGGCAGACGGTTACGGGGCAATTGTGGTCGCGGCGAGATCCCGAGCGCGCGGGTCGCGCCTCAAGATCACGCCGCGGTATCGGTTGGCTTCGGCTGGCTGAACTGCTGCCGGAGCGTCGGCTTATGAATTTTGCCTGTCGCGTTCCGCGGCAGGGCATCGATGAATTCGATCAGGCGCGGGCACTTGAACCGCGCCAGATTGGCCTGGCAATGCGCGTGGATCTCGGCCGGCGTCAGCGAATGACCCGGCTTCACGGCGATCACGGCCATCCCGACCTCACCCCATTGCTCGTTCGGGATGCCGATCACGGCGGCCTCGGCCACCGCTGCCAGCTGGTGCAGCACGCTTTCGACCTCGGCCGGATAGACGTTCTCGCCGCCGGAGATGTACATGTCCTTCCAGCGATCGACGATGTAGTAGAAGCCTTCCTCGTCGATCCGGGTGGCGTCGCCGGTGTGCAGCCAGCCGTCGGTGAAGGAGGAGGCGTTGGCATCCGGCCGGTTCCAGTAGCCCGGCGTGATGTTCGGGCCCTTGACCCAGAGTTCGCCGAGCTCGCCGACCGCGGCATCGCTGCCGTCGGGCCGCACGATGCGAACCTCGGTGTGCAGCACCGGCTTGCCGGATGAGCCGGCCTTGCGCGCCGCATCCTCGCGGTCGAGCACCATCACCGCCGGCGAGGTCTCGGTCATGCCGTAGCCCTGTTGCAGCGCGACGCCGCGCGCCTCCCAGGTCTTGAGCAGCGGCACCGGCATCGGTGCGCCGCCGACGCCGCCGATCATCAGGCGGCTGAAATCCGCCGACGCGAAGGCTGGATGCTGCGCCATGAACTGATAGATCGCGGGCACGCCGAAGAACACATTGATGCCCTGCAAGGGATCGCCGATCAGTTTCAGCGCCTCGCCGGGATCGAACGCGCGCATGATCAGCACCGTGCCGCCGGCATGCAGCACCGGGTTGGTGTAGCAATTCAGCCCGCCGGTGTGGAACAGCGGCAGCACCGTCAGCAGCACCGAGGCCGGCGAGATGTAGGCGGGGCCGCCGAGATTGACGCAATTCCAGAACGTCATCCCATGCGTGATGATCGCGCCCTTGGGCTGGCCCGTGGTGCCCGAGGTGTACATGATGGTCGAGATGTCATCGAGCATGACCTCCTCGAACCGTTCGAGCGGTTTGGCCGCCGCGATGCCGGCCTCATAGGCCCCACCCGGGCCGAGCCGCGCGGTGGAAGCGACATCGCAGAGTTTTGCGACCGCAAGCGCCGTCTCGGCGAGCTCGTCGTCATGGATCATCACCTTGGGCGCGGCGTCGCCGGTGATGTAGCGCAATTCAGGAACGGTGAGGCGGGTGTTGAGCGGCAGGAAGATCGCGCCGATCCGGAAGCAGGCGAACTGCACTTCCATCGTATCTGTGGTGTTCAGCGCCAGCACCGCGACGCGGTCGCCGCGGGCAACCTTCAGCCCGTCGCGCAGCCAGCCGGCAAGCCGCGACACGCGGGCGTCGAGCTCCGCATAGCTAAAGCGGCGGCCGCTTGCGAGATCGACAAGCGCCATCTTGTCCGGCGTGCGCCGGCGATGATGCGCGATCCAGTCGTAGTAACGAACCGGCACATTTCCCTCCTCTGGAACGGCAGTCTTTGCGCCGCCTGTTCCTGGCTCGATTGATGCCATGAATTGGCAGTGGAGGGGGCGTATCGGGATACTGTCTTGCGTTTACTGGCTGGCGGGTGGCCAGATGGAAACCCGGTCCGCCGGACAGCCACTCGACGCAAGTGAGCCGGGCGAAATCCGGACATCGTCGGGCGCGAGAATCAATGGAGCATGCGGATGGCAAACCCGTTCTACACCGGCGAGCATGAGGCCTTTCGCGAGGTGATGCGGCGCTTTGTGGCCAGGGAAATCGAGCCTTATGCCCATCAATGGGATGAGGAGGGCGAGTTTCCCCGTGCGCTCTATGCCGAGGCGGCCGAGATCGGGCTGCTCGGCCTCGGTTTCCCCGAGGAATATGGCGGGATCGCCGCCGATCAGTTCATGAAGATCGTGGCCTCGCAGGAGCTGGCGCGCGCCGGGGCCGGCGGTGTCTCCGCGAGCCTGATGAGCCATAGCATCGGCTCGCCGCCGATCGCCCGCGCCGCCCGCCCCGAGGTCAGGGCGCGGGTGCTGCCGGAGGTGCTCGCCGGCAAGAAGATCTCAGCGCTCGCGATCACCGAGCCCAGCGGCGGCTCGGACGTCGCGAACCTCCGCACCAAGGGGCGGCGCGACGGCGACCATTACGTCGTCTCCGGTGAGAAGACCTTCATCACCTCGGGCATGCGGGCCGACTATCTGACGGTTGCGGTGCGCACCGGTGGCGAAGGCCCCGGCGGCGTCAGCCTGCTGCTGATCGAGGGCAATACGCCCGGCTTGTCTCGTACCAAGCTGAAGAAGATGGGTTGGTGGGCGTCCGATACCGCGACCCTTCATTTCGACGAATGCCGCGTGCCGGTCGAGAATTTGATCGGCGAGGAGGGCCAGGGCTTCAAGCAGATCATGTACAACTTCAACAGCGAGCGCATGGGCATGGCTGCAAGCTGCACCGCCTACGCGCGGGTCTGCCTCGACGAGGCGATCGCCTATGCCAAGGAGCGCAAGACCTTCGGCAAGCCGATCGCGCAACACCAGGTGATTCGGCACAAGATCGTCGACATGGCGCAGAAGGTCGCGGCCTCGCAGGCGATGCTGGAAATGCTGGCATGGCGGCTCGGCCAGGGCGAAAGCCCGGTCGCCGAGATCTGCATGATGAAGAACCAGGCGACGCAGACCATGGCGCATTGCGCCTCCGAGGCGGTGCAGATCTTCGGCGGCGCCGGCTTCATGCGCGGCGTCAAGGTCGAGCGCATCTACCGCGAGGTCAAGGTCAACGCGATCGGCGGCGGCACCGAGGAGATCATGAAGGATCTCGCATCAAGGCAGATGGGATTGTGAGCGAGCTGTAAGATGAACCCTCCCCCTGAAAGGGGGAGGGCAGGGTGGGGGTCACGCCACGAGTTCAGCTAGCAGTTTGGTACCCCCCCCCCAACACACCTCTGCTCCGTCAGTGCCGTCCCCCTCGCCCCTTCGGTGGGTGTGGAAACAGAGTACCTCATCCC
>NZ_VKHP01000852.1 GCF_010811875.1 Bradyrhizobium uaiense | reverse complement strand
GGTCTGCGGCGTCCAGCGATAGGAATAGCCCGCGCGCGCCCATTCGGCCTGCGCATCGGTTTCGAAGATCGTGATGGTCTCGCGTTTTGCCGGCGGATCGATCAGGTCATTGTATTGATAGCCCCACGATGCGGCGGCGTTGCTGCCGAACGCCTTGCCGGAATATTTCGGATTGGCGCAGGGCCGCGGCGCCACGTCGATGATGCGCACTTCGAGCACGTCGCCTTCCTCGGCGCCGCGCACGAA
>NZ_VKHP01000851.1 GCF_010811875.1 Bradyrhizobium uaiense | reverse complement strand
GGCTTTTACTATCTATGCGGTGCCGGCGATGGCGGTCGGCTTCCGCAGCGCGGCGCTGACCATGCGCATCACCCGCTCGTCCATGCTGGAAATCCTGCGCCAGGACTATATCCGCACCGCGCGCGCCGTGGATGATGCGGCTCCAGACGTCGCGGCCGAAGGAATCGGTGCCGAACCAGTGCAGCATGGAGGGCGCGGCCAACCGGTGCGCGGAATCGACGGTGAGCGGATCGGAGCGGCTGATGA
>NZ_VKHP01000850.1 GCF_010811875.1 Bradyrhizobium uaiense | reverse complement strand
AGGTCATTCGGCAGCTTTCAGCAGTTCGGAGAACATCTGGTTGGAGAAGAGTTGGGTGACGTTGGATCGGCTCCACGGCGCGGAATGCGCGACGACGTCGCCAATGATGAGGACGACGGGACCGCCAACCGCACCTGGGACGGCGCCGTCGTGTACCGAACCGCCAAGCAAGGCTGGTCCACCGAACTCGCCTATTCCGCCGTCGTCAGCACCTCTGACGATGCCCGCGCGCTGCTGGCCGAGGCC
>NZ_VKHP01000849.1 GCF_010811875.1 Bradyrhizobium uaiense | reverse complement strand
AGCAGCCCACCGACGACCAGCTTCGGCGTCACGCGGTCACCAAGAAACAACACGCTCGAGATCAAGGCGAACACAGGAATCAGCAAGCCGAAGGGGGCGATGCGGTCCATCGAGCAGCGCGCGATCACGCAGGTGAGGCCGAGTCGAGCGTGAGGAGGGTTGGCCACCCGCGCACCTCGTCGAAGATTGCGTGGATCGCCTCAATCGAGCGGGTGCGGAAAGTGACGTCGAGTCACTGTTGACTCG
>NZ_VKHP01000848.1 GCF_010811875.1 Bradyrhizobium uaiense | reverse complement strand
CGGCATACGCCGACCAACGGAACGTGCCATCCTGCGTCGCGCGAATCCCGACAAACCTCCGGACCGCCCCGACATGATCCTGCAATCCCTCGCCGGCCTGCCGGCGTTCCTGGTGTATTTCTGCACGATCAGCGCGATGATGCTCCAGATCAGGCAGTCGATGACATTGGCGGAGTGGGCGATGGCGCTGACCACCGGCAGCACGAAGCCGAGCAGGCTGAGGCCGAGCGCAATCGCTGCCGCCGG
>NZ_VKHP01000847.1 GCF_010811875.1 Bradyrhizobium uaiense | reverse complement strand
CGTAGGCAATCATTGTCATCAGGGCGTGACGATGAAGACCCTTCCATGATCGCCCCTCGAAGTGATCAAGTCCGAGTTCCTCCTTCAACTGCTGATGCGCCTGCTCACAAATCCATCTTGCCTTGATAGTGGCGGCCAATGTGCGCAGATCCGTCGACGCAGGCAGGTTGGCGAGATAGTATTTCTTCTCCCCTGAGGCACGTTGCTCGCCAATGAGCCAGGCTTCGTCGCCGGGGAGATGCTGCT
>NZ_VKHP01000846.1 GCF_010811875.1 Bradyrhizobium uaiense | reverse complement strand
GCTTTGGCGTATGGGTGAAAACAGCGAGATCGGTCAGCTGGTCGAACAAATCGAAATAGCGGAAGATCGGCGCGAACACCGCATCCACCAGGCTGAACTTCTCTCCCGCGAAGAACGGACCGGCGCCAAGCTGCATCCGCAGGATCCGCTCACCCGCGCCGAGCATCGCGCCTGGATGGAATTCGGTTCGGCCATTCTCGGCGATCTCTG
The DNA here is from genome assembly GCF_010811875.1 of Bradyrhizobium uaiense. Classification (GTDB taxonomy): domain Bacteria; phylum Pseudomonadota; class Alphaproteobacteria; order Rhizobiales; family Xanthobacteraceae; genus Bradyrhizobium; species Bradyrhizobium uaiense. The sequence goes on along the minus strand of NZ_VKHP01000846.1, from coordinate 36 downwards.
GGGGCTGGAGACCGCCACCGATGCTGCGGCCTTCGA
>NZ_VKHP01000845.1 GCF_010811875.1 Bradyrhizobium uaiense | reverse complement strand
CGCTTTCGCGATGATGTTGCGCTGGATCTCGTTCGATCCGCCGTAGATTGAGAGCTTGCGCGAGTTCAGATATTTCTCCGACGCCGTGTGGCCGTAGTCCGGGCCCGGCATGAAGTGGTTGGCGCTGGAGGCGACGGAGTTGCGCGTCGTCGCCCAGATGGCGCGCGGCATCGACCCCGGACCTGCGGCATCGCTGTTCAAGATCCGCGGCACCGAGATCTTCCAGAACATTACCGAGCTGACGCA
>NZ_VKHP01000844.1 GCF_010811875.1 Bradyrhizobium uaiense | reverse complement strand
ATGGATCAGCACATTGTTGCCGATCAGCGCGAACTGGATGGTGGTCTTGGCGCCGACATTGCAGTCGCGACCGATCTTGACGTCGGCGCCGATGACAGCACCTGCGCCGATGATGGTGCCGGCGCCGCCTCGACCATCGACCGCGGTTCCCTGCGCGACACCGTGATCGGCGAGGGCACCAAAATCGACAACCAGGTCCAGATCGGCCACAATGTGACCATCGGCCGGCACTGCCTGCTCGCGGCC
>NZ_VKHP01000843.1 GCF_010811875.1 Bradyrhizobium uaiense | reverse complement strand
CGACATTCCAGACCACGGCGTCGGCATTGAACGGCGAGCCGTCGTGAAAGGTGACGCCGGGACGCAGCTTGAATACCCACTTGGTCTTGTCGGCATCGTCGACCTTCCATTCGGTCGCCAGGCCCGGCACCAGTTTGCCCGGCCGGTCGGCAACGTCCATCTCCCAGGCCACCAGCGGATCGTAGATCGTATAGGCCGTAAACTGAAAGGCGCCGGCGCGGCGATCGGGCTGGCCGGTCGTCAGCG
>NZ_VKHP01000084.1 GCF_010811875.1 Bradyrhizobium uaiense | reverse complement strand
GATATTACCGACCTGCTGCCCATCAACTTCCACAAAGCCGCCACTGCCTGAACGGCCCGGTATCGCCCGATACTAGGGCAATCCATCAAAACCGCCGGCGTCAACGTGCGGGGAAAATCGCGCTTACAACCTTCCGACATTCCAAAGAGCTTGATCGTTTTGGCAGCAATTCCGCTTCGGGTACCTAATTCCTAATTCGAGACGTAACCTCGTGGCGGCGGAAATGATGAGCCTCCCCATGCCGACCGCTCAAATTTGCACCGAAGCTAAGCGTCTAAGAGCTCTCGGCAGAGCCTCGCTTCCTTGAAGCAATATGACTCACGGCAGAAGATTGCGGTGGGATGCTCGGGAAATATGGTGAAGTCGCTCGTTGCTAGAGTCTGGCAGAATGAGCATTTATGCGGCGACGACGACCTTAAATCAAAATCCAGCGTTTGACGGGAATCCACAGGTCTTAAGCTCGCGGGCTACTATTCACACTGCCGTCCATTTTTTGGGGACGAGCGGAGATGGCGATTCGCTAAGCCAATCATCGAGCGGCAGCCTCGCGGCTAATCGACGACTCCGCGAACAGGGCGCCTGCGCGATTTGTTCCCCTTGGCCGGTGGTCCGAACTTTATCCTGCCTCCGTGCGGGTCCGTCCCCTCTACAGGCCAAGAAAAGACGATCATGGTGTCAGATCCCGAACCGGTTTCCCGTACTTCGAAAGCTCCGCCGTTGGTTTCTACAATCGCGCGACAATAACCGAGACCGGAACTCGACACCGCTTCGAACGGCGTGAGCTGCGCGTGCTCGTCGGGGCTTTTGACGCGTACCGTTGTGACCAGGTTGGATCCCTTCAACGCGCCACGAAAATCGTATGCGCCGTGACGAGTGCCTATGATGACCATGTGACTGAGGACCATGCGCAGTGAGGACACCGCAACACGAATTTTCGGAACCTTGCCGAACGATGCGGTCGCATGGATAGTCGGGTCGAGGTGTCTTGCTGTGTTCATGGCTTCCGTCACGACCCTGTTCGGGTCGATCCAGCCAGAAGCGGACTTTCCTTCTGTGACGACGTCAATGGGCCCCATGAGGTTACGCACTGCGACCTGCATTGCACCGAGATCCTTCTCCACCGCCTGCAGTTCGCGTGGCACAATCTGATTCTCTGCGGTGTGTGCCCAAACGTCTATCGTGTCGCGCACGCGTCGGTTCGATCGCGCGGCAACGCTCATGATCTCGTCTCTGACATGCGAGTTTGCGGACTGGTAGGCGACCAGGCGGTCTTGCGCATCTGCGAGCTCCCGTCGAGCCCGCGCCTCCGCTTCCTTCGCGATCTTGAGCGCGAGTACGGCTTCGCTCCGCGCTTTCATCGCCACAGACACGTCTGATCCAAGGAGGCACAGGCCGCCATCCGGCATAACCGCTTCGGTGAATTGGATCCACGTCGTGTCGTCGATTTGAAGCCCCCAAGTATCGTTGGATGTCATTAGCTCATCGCGCGACATCTTCGCGATTGTTATTTTCCAGTCGGCAAGTGGCGGAAGAACATCCGACGCCTTTGAGCGAGTCAGTCGATAGAACGCGGCATTCGCACCAACGGGCGCGCCGCTTGCCGCCCAAACCGCGAGGGGAAAGGGCGCTTCATGCCACCATTCGCGATCTGTGGCTGGATCATGGATCGCGATGTCGAGTTTCCTCGCCATGCGGCGACCGAGGTCAGTCAGCGCGAAGCTTGCTTCCTTTCCTGATGAGGATCGCTCGATCAGCCCTGTTCCTTGCAGGGCACCGGTCACCCTCGAAAGGTTGGACTCTCGGAGGCCGAGAATGCTCATCAGTGCGATGTTGCTGACGGCCTTGCCGGCGCCTGCGATTGCGCTCAGAAGCGACTTGGTGTGCTTTCGACTGAGGACCTCTTCCAATGGTTGGAGCTCAGCAAACCTCGCTGACTGCGAGATCAGGTCCGCAAAGGCACGCATTCTCTCCGACATCCCGCCGGCATTTCTGCTGGCGGCAAGTGCCGAAGCGTGTCGCACCACCTCAAACCATTGCGAAAGCTCGCCGCCGAAGGAGCGCGACGTCAGCGCGCGCCACGTGACGTCGCGGAGCACGTCATAGACCCGCTCCGTCAAAGAGGGCTCGCTGGTCAGCGCTTTTCGGATCGCGGCGGCCGCTTCGGCAGGCGTCGCATCGCCGCGCCCGATCCGATCGAGCGATATTTCGAAGGCCTTGCGGTCAGTGGCGGACATTGGACCCGCTGCTATGGGGACTACGGAACTCGCTTTACTATGCTTTACATCGGCCTGCTTTAACGCCAAGTCAACGGTCATGTAACGTTTGGCCGCGGAAAACGCTCCATGGAACGTCCGTTAGAAGCTCATTTGCCGCCCAGCGTGATGAGTTCCCGTCCGGATTCAGGACAAACCCGGCAGCCCGATCCAGCGGCGGATAGGCCTGCTGGACTACAAAACTGCGGGTTTTTCGCTCATTGTCCAAATCCTTCGCGGTCCGGATGTGTCCGTCCATAGTGACCTCGTTGCCGCATGACGGGACTATTGCGAAGTCTACGTCGAGCCACCCATAAGGGGTATGATAGCACCTATTGCAGAAATCGAGGCAGATGCCGAAGCCGAAAAGGGCTTCTTCCAGGACCACGACCGCAAGCTCGGTCCCGTGCCGAATGTCTTCCACGCGGCCTTCAGCGTCCTTGTAAGCCATCCGCTTCTTGTGCCGAGCAATTTGCACGCCGTGACCATCGTAGATCGTAGCAATGTTGTATCGCTCGCCGTTCTCCACTTCATGCCAGGAGCCTGCGACGACGATTCCGGGTGCGTCCGGCATTTCACCCTCGGCAAGCCAAGGCTTCTCGACAAGTTGAGTTTCGATGAGACGACGTGATTGCGGGTCGATCATGAGTTCCGGAAACACGGTGGTCAGGCAGCGTTCGGTGTGAGCCGCCTTGCACGCATCGGAAATAATGGTTTCGCCATTGGGGATGTTAACCGCTCTGACGAAAAACCTCGTCGGTGTTTCATCGCAGTCGAAGGTGGGATCAGGAAACAATACGGCGCCGAATGTCGACGACTTCCTGGCCATCCGGTCGGCTTTCACGATCTGAACCGTCGCGCCGTCGACGACAGCTGGGACGAACCGGAGACGCAGCAGCCCGCGTTGGTCGAAGTTGCGCATATCCTGGGCAGGGTTCTTTGTGTCCTTCCACGCTAGGCGCCCCATGGGGATGAGATAGGCGCAATGCCCTGCCTGTTCGACAAGCCACCCGGCTGGATCAGTCGGCCTCGAGCCCAAATCCTGTTCGCTGTATTCACGCTCCATGGCGCGAAGACAACCGCCGAGCCGCATCACTATTTCTTCGTAGGTCTCCGTGCCGCCGAATGAAAGACCATAGTCGGGCGCTTGCATGTCGAGCGTCGCAGCCAACTCGAGGATCATCGATTCCGGGACAAGCGAGTATAAATGTTTGATCGTGGCCGACGCCTTGGCGAGCGCGGCCCAGACGATGAGCATGGCCTGTCGCAAACCGTCGTCGTCCTCGCTGCGAGGCACAGCTCTCAGATTGGCCGGAATGCTGAAAGCGTTCTCCCGCCACTGCTCGTCGGTGATGTCCAAAGCCGTGACTGCCCGAAAATGATTCCGCGTTCTAAAATTCGCCGGGTTGATAGCCGACGCGCAAGCGTCCCGCTAGACTTTTGAGTATACTCTCACAAGGCATCGACGATGATCGATGCAAGGTTTCTCAAAGACGCAAATGACTGATCTGGCTCTTACTTATTGTTCGGTGGTCTGATGTCCAGATGATTGTCCGAATCGGACAAAACAATGCCGTCGCCGATCGTCAGCGATGTTCGTGTGCGGCGATGCGCGAGGCATGCAGAGATAGGTCCAGCCAGCGAGGGTATGAAGTGCGGGATCTTTGGGCGCGAAAACAAAAAGCCTTGATCGCTGTCTCGCTGGTCAATTGCCTGCGTGGTTATGCAGCTACGGCCGGGCACTTAGGTCCACGGTTCCGGCCGGAATGAAGGATGCATGTCTGATCACACCAAACCGAACTCATCCTGGTTAAGATACCTAGCTGGGCGCGGCTCTTTGTGCGACCGTGCCCTACAAAGGGCGATCTGAAGCGCTGCTGCTTTGTTAACGTGCGGCTGTTTCTGGCAGCAAATGGCATTTGCCGGGGCGGGGCTTGCGTTGTCGGTTCGCGGAATCCTCGACTTGTACCGATTGAGCGCGCCGGTGTTGATGGGGCACCTTTTTGTTCAAGAGCGAGGTAGTTTGGACCAGGGCGAGGTCATCACGTATGCATCCATGGAGTGGGCTCAATCGCTGGGTATGGCGAACTGATCGGCCTAGATCCGTGCGAACGCTTGGCGTCAGCGCACGATCATTGATGCGCGGACCGGTTTGAGCGCGTCTGCGGTCTCGCCGCGGGCAAGCTCTTCTCCTCTTGCTCAAAGTCGGCTTCAAGAAGGCTAGGTCTTGAAGCGTCCGAGCCCTCGTCGACGTCAAGCCGCATCGATCGATGAACCGATCGATGAATGCGACCGGCGATAACAGGAAGAAGTACGCCGGCGCCGTGCGCCTTCTTTGCGTCTCAGTCGAATGAGCGAGGAAAAAGTGCGCAGGTGCGCTGGAGCGAGATGAAAAACATCGAGCGCTCCATTTCGTCTCATCTGCATCGAAAATCTCTTGACCGTCTAGCGGAATATTCGATAAATCGCTCCACTACTGCAGGTTAAGTTTATTGCTTTAAACCCGCTGTCCGATAGCGGATCTATTTTTGCATTGCGCGCGGCGAGCTCTCTTTAAGCGTTTCGCGTTCGGTGAGAGTTCGGCCGTGTGTTTGGGATTAAAGCCAATATTTGCTCAGGACTATCTTCTGTAGACAGTATTAGGGAACGAGCGATGACGGTGCGCGAGCAATTGTTCACATTATTGCGCAATCTGCGATGGATCATCGTTCTCTCGGTCGCCATTTCCGTTCTGCTCTACCTGCCAGATCAGATTCAGGAGCTCTACCGAATCGGCGCCGACGACATTGGCTGGACAACTGTCAAAGAGTTCATCGCCATTGGCGTGATCGCGATAACGATTTGGGCGGCTGCGTTTCAGCTCACCGCTGCAACAATAGCTCGCATGCCGCGCGCGACAGGCCGGTTGGCCCTGTATATCAGACTTGCGCCCGTTATCCTCGGCGCATTGCCCATACTCGCTGCGACCACAGGTCAACTCGCCTCGCGGCCGGCTCAAGAGATCGGTGAGGTCGAGGAAGTCGGAAGCATCTTCCGCATCCAGGCTCAGGCGCTTGCCTTCGAGCGCAATCTGCTGCTCATCCTGGCCTTCGCCATGCTCATCCTGCTCGCGGCGTTTGTCGTATTTGCCTGGCGGATGGGAGCAAGAGATCGCGCCACCGAGCTCGCAAGCAGGGCTAACAATGCCTATTTCATCCGCTATAGATTTCTTGCGCTCACGATCGCCGGCATCGCGCTATTGACGGCTGGATTCCTTCTGCTTCCCGATAGGCTTGCGCAATTCGTCGGCTCGTTTGGCGTGATCGCTCTTTTTACGATGTGCGTGGTCGCTCTTTCCACCCACTTTGCGCTGCTGACAATCAGGCTCAATTTCCCGTTTATACCGGTTGTGTTCGGTGGCCTATTCCTGGTTGCGTCCTTATTTGGAAGTGACGATCACGGCCTGCGCACAGTCGATATTGCAGCGGGCCAGCCGGAAGACAAAGGCCGCATTTCTGCGGTCGAGGCATTTCGCGAATGGATTTTGCAAAAACCACGGGTCGCCGAGGCCAAGAGGCTTGGCGAATATCCTGTGTTCATTGTGGCGGCCCAGGGCGGTGGCATATATGCGGCCAACAACGCGGCCCGCTTTCTTGCCCGAATGCAAGATCTCTGTCCGGCGTTTCGGCAGCATCTGTTTGCGATCAGCGGCGTCTCCGGCGGAAGCGTCGGCTCGGCAATTTTTGCGGCTGCGCTTCACGCCGATAGTGCGCCACTTGATGCGATTGCTCCCGACGCAAAGACATGCCCAAAGATCGCAGACTTTCTCGCCGGCGTCGGTCGCGCCGAGGACATCGACGTGTCCGGGCCGGTAGAACAGCGCGTAGCAAGCGTGTTGGAGACGGATTTTCTCTCGCCTTTGGTTGCCGGCTTTCTTTTTACCGACTTCACCCAGCTGTTCTCCCCATTCGCGATTCCAAGTTTCGATCGCGCGCGTTTTCTGGAATACACGCTGGAAAATGCCGCTGACCGAATGCTCAGGAACCAGAAGGGGGCCGGCGCACAGTCCAACCTCCTGAAAGCCGATTTTCAGTCACATTGGGCGCCAGACAACAATATGCCCGCGCTGCTCTTGAATACGACAGACGCCGGGAGCGGCAAGCGCGTTGCGATCTCTCCCTTCGATATCGATCCGCTGCACGCTAAAGACAAGGACCTGTGCATTCTCGCAACGCTTGATCGCACCGGCATTGGACCCGATCAAACCGTCACAAGCCGCTCCCTCCATATTCCACTCAGCGCAGCGGCGTTTACCAGCGCGCGCTTTCCATGGGTGACGCCGGCGGCGACGGTTCCTATAAAGAACGACTGCATGACCGCCAATCGACAGGCGCGCTTGGTAGACGGCGGATATGTCGAGAACTCCGGAATCGAGACTGCTCTCGATCTGATCGAGCGGCTCAACAGCATCAAGGGCACCTCTGATGCGCCAAAGTTCCGAATCTATCTTTTGTCGCTGGTGAGCGGCCAGTTCGAAGATCATGGGTCCTTCATGTTCGGTGAGCTCATGGAGCCGGTGCGCGCGCTTCTGAGCACGCGTACCTCGCGGACCTATGTCGCACTCAATCACGCAACCACGATCGATCGCGCGCCGGAAAATGACCTAGCTGCGAGTGTACAGCGCTTTCCGACATTCGGCCGCACCGAAATAACCGGCTTGTTTTACAGCCTGCCGCTTGGCTGGACCCTATCTCAGCAAACCGACGATATCATCTCGCTGAGCAGCGGTCGCTTTTGGGATTGCGTGCCAAGGGATGATTTCGACCAATCCCGGACCAAGCAGAGCAACGCTGATTGCCTGCAGGTGAAATTGTTTCATCTCTTGAACGGATCTGTCGCATCCGCCTTTGAAACGCTCCGAGATGCGAAGCTCGCCCAAGCGGCTTACGCCGATGAATTGAGCAAAGAGTACCGACCCGCTCCAAAGATCAAGCCGCAGCCGCTACTTGCCTGTTACGAGAGGAAGTGGTTGCAGGAGCGCGGCTATCAGAAGTACCGCGACCAAGTTGCCGCCTATGAGCACCAGCTCGCGGTATCGATCAAAGACCATTCGCCGGCTCCGGCGCCCCTGCCGCCATATCGGAAGAGCTATATGGCGTATTTTCAGGCCGAGCAGGTCAAGGCATTGTTGCAGGAATGGGATCGCGTCGCGGAAACCGAGCCGCGGATCCTTGCCTATATACTGGGAGCAATCTCCTACGACAGCGCTGATTTTACCCGCAGCAGCGAGAACTTCTCTTACAGCGCGGTCTCGCAATTGCCGCGCAAATGGCGCGACCGAATAGGAAAGAACAACGCCGATCTGGTGGCGGCGAATAAACCGCCGATCGCGATCGAGACATTGCTCAATCGTCCCAAAGAACTGGCGAATTTTGTTCTTGGTTACGAGGGCAACCCGTTCGGAAACCAGACGGGGACGGACGATGGTTGGCTGTTTCGCCCACGAGGAATGTATCAACTGGTGGGGCGGGAGCAATATCAGGAAGCACAGAGCCAAATACAAGATATCGGCGATCTGGAAGGGCTTGATCTCCTCGCGCTCCCCGACGCACTGCGTGATGCCAAGATCTCAGCCAAGGTGGCCTTCGCTCATTTTCGGCTTCATCCCTATCAGAATGGAACATTGTTTGAGCTGCTCAAGGATCCGTCGAAGAACTGGATCGCCGTGCGCGGACTGCAAACAGACATGGAGCATGGCCTCCTTGATCGGGAACGTGTCAATGCGAGAAGTGAGATGTTTTTCAACTGCATAGATGAGGCTTTGCATCCTACTCAACTCAAGACGTTGCAAAGCAAGTTTTACGGCAGCGAGTGAACGTCTTTCGAGTGAACGTCCTTAACGCGGCTGCCCACCAAAATACGCCGGCTTATGTCGCTGAAGACGGCCGTCTCTCAATCGGACCTCGAGTTTTCAATCTTAGAAGGGAATTGCCGACGATGGCGAAAGGTGAAATCCGCCGCTCGATGCTTGGGTGGTTCCTTAAAAATCTGTTCGCAGCGGGACTAATCTTCGGCGGTGCTTTGGGACCAGCAACAGCAGAGGGCCAGACGCCATCGAAGCCGCTTTCGGCCAACGACGTGTCCATCCTGTTTCCTCCCCCTAAGGCGCCTGCAGACCTCGTCAATTTGATTGCGGTTTCCGACCTTGCCGGTCCCCCTGGGGCCGCGCACCGGCTGTTGTCCGATGATGATTTCGCGCGCTTTGTCGCAAACGCCGAAAATCCCGAACGCGAAGGCGTGCCGGACTCCGGCGCGCGCCACATCCATCTGCCGGATGCCGTCAAAAAGATCGATGCCTGGTTCGTTGCGGGCATCCGGATTGATCCGGGAGCACCAGGCCTATCTCCAGATGTCGTCGCCCAGTTTGGACGGCAGCCGCAAATCCGGCTGATCATTCAACCCGTGACCAATGGCCCTGACGGATTCAAGGTCCATGACACTGCCGGCCACCTGATCTTCAGCTTCAACCTCGATCCCGATCCGCCGCTCGAGGGGTGCGCGCCATTCCCGCGCTTCAAGCCTGACGACGCAACTTTCAAGGCGATCATTCGGGACGTTGCGGCACTGCGGGATCAACTTGCAGCTGGAAAGTTCGGCAATGTCAAGATCTCGACTGTCGGTGACATGAACGTGCACCCCGGGCTGGTCGGTGCATCCGCCAAGCCGTTTCGTGATGCGGTCAAAGCCATGCTGGAGAAGCATCTCTCGCCGCAGCGCCTCAACACCATGGCTGTTATGGGCATTTCACCGCCCGAACCCTGGGTGTTCGTTTCGATGCTAAGGGTGCCGCAGGCCGGGCTGATACCAGTGCCGGGCCCGACACTCGATGGCTTACATGCTGCGCAGATGTTCAGCATCGTCGGCGACACGCATGTGGTCCCGCGGCCGGTCACGAATAACCAAAATCCGGTGACCTGCCGCCACGCGGCGCTGCAGAATCCTCCCTTGCCGATTTCTAACCGTAAGGGGGTCTCCACGGCCGATTTCATCGATGGCAACATTCCCAATAGCCGCGTGCTCGAGATCGTCAACGTCGTTGCGGATACGAAGAAGAGCCACTTCTTCAATACGGACTGCGTGAGCTGTCATACCGAGACGGCGCAGCCGCTCAAAAGGAAAGTGCAAGGCTTCACGGTGCCCGGTGTAAACCGAGCGGTTCTCCCGAAAGAAGACTGGAATGTTCGTAATTTTGGTTGGTTTCCCTCATTCTTGCATGGTGGTCCTGCGGCCGCGACCATCACCCGACGCGCAGCAGCCGAGACTGCCGACGTCGTCTCCTTCATCAATAGCCAATTGCTGAACAAGTAAGGACCGTCATCGCCCGGCTCGCTCGTGCGGCGCCGCGCGCTATTTGAAATGAGGGAGGATTGCCATGGGGGCACGTTCGTTCAGGTCTTGGGTCGGTGGCCGGCTGAGGCGGTTGCCGCACGCCATCGGTCTCTTGGTCGCGATCATATTCGTGGTCGCGGCACTGGTCGCGGGCATGGCATACTTTGTACCGGAGAAGCTTCGCGATACGGCGCTCGAGATCAAGAATAGCGCAAATCTGGTTGCCCAGCTGCTACCGGCGACGCTGCCGGCGCCGTCGAAGATCGATAGCGCGTATTGGCTGCCCCAAAACTGGAGTTCGCGGCAGCGTTACTGGTTCCACCATACTTCCCAGGGCACCGCGACCATTCCCGTGCCCTATCGATGGTTTCTGGCTCTCGAACGTCCCGAGCTATCGATCCATTACACGAGCTTGACCGACAGTGAATATCTACGACGCCTTGGTTTCATCCCAAGTCCAAGCTCAAAGGACTTTGATGCGAGCTCACCTGCATACGGCTACCGCGAGGATGCGAAGGGGACAGGCTCCACTTGGACGGCGAGCACGCCTGATAATCCAGCTGGTTTGCCGGTTGGCTTCGCAATTCTGAAAGGGGGCATCGATCCGACAACGGGGGCCTTCTACGAAGATCAGATCGGATTAACCTGCGCCGCCTGTCATACCGGTCATCTCGAGTATAAGAATGTCAGCATTCGCTTCGATGGTGGACCAGCGATGGTCAACCTCGGTGAGGTGGAACGGGTCATTGGACTATCGATCGGCTATACGCTGATCCTGCCGTGGCGGTTCGAACGCTTCGCCAACCGCCTGGAAAGCATTGAAGGTCGAAGCATCGATCGCAAGAAGCTGCGAAGTGATCTGGAGCTAGCACTCCAGAAGATCAAGGCTCAAAAGGCAGCAAGCGATGGTCTTTTGGCCGGGCAAGGTGTTTCGGATCTCGATGAGGGGTTCGGCCGACTGGATGCCTTGAACAGGATCGGCAACCAAGTCTTCTACACCAATTTCCTGGAGCCTGTGACCGGAGAACTCTCCGATTCCCTTCTCAAGGGTAACTTTGCGCGTAACGACGCGCCCGTAAGCTTTCCGCCGATCTGGGACACGCCGTACTTCCTGTGGGCGCAGTATGACGCCTCGGTCCTCAACGAACTTGTTCGCAATTCCGGCGAAGCGCTCGGCGTCAGCGCGAAAATCAATATGCGGGCGCCCGCGCCGGGCCGCCCGCTTTTTGAATCATCCATCCATCTGTCGGACATTGCGCGCTTCGAGGAGCTTTTGCGGGGTACGGATCCCTTCTCATCTGCGGAGGCAAGCGGCAGGAAATTCAACGGGCTTGTCGCGCCACGATGGAAGGATGCGCAGGATAGATTCCGAGGTGATCCGGCCTGGGCTATTGACGAGACTCTCGTTGCGAAAGGTCGTGATCTTTATCGCTCGCATTGCTTTGAATGCCACCGAGGACCCGTCAATGATCCCGCGTTCGACACAAAGTGGCCGGAAGATTCCTTCTGGAAGCCGGAGAACCCGGATCGATCGGCCAAGGGCGATAAGAATTGGGTGGAGATCGGCGGACGCCATTATTTCAATGTCGTTCAACTGCCGGTGAACGTGATCGGCACCGATCGTCAACAATCCAACGTCCTGACGACGCGGCGCGTACACTTACCCGAAAAGATCGGTCTCAATCCAGTCGACGATCTGAACAAAGCCTGGGGCTGTGGCCTTCCAACCGATCGGGCGGCCGACCCGCTTTTTGTGTTAGCCCTGATGGACGTGGTGGGCAAGACGATCGATCAATGGAACGTCGCGAACAACTCTTCCGAACAAGTCAAGCAGCAGATGTGGGGGCCGAGGAAAAACTGCCAAAATCCGCGAACATATGTTAGAGCCCGGGTGAGCTTTAACGGCAAGGACAACGATGTCCTTGCTCTTGAACCTCAATACCGCGCGCGTCCGCTGGACGGTGTTTGGGCAACGGCTCCGTATCTGCACAACGGGTCAGTGCCGACGTTGAAGGACATGTTGTTGCCGCAGGGCCGGCGGCCGAGCTCGTTCTGCGTGGGCAGCCGCAAGTTTGATCCTGTCAATGTCGGACTTGTGACGAAAGTGCGCGCGAATGACGCCTGCGCGGCCGGCCTGACGGACTTCAATGTTTCGTTGCTTGGCAACAGCAATCGCGGGCATTCGTTCGAGGGCAAGGAAACTGATATTACGAAGCTGCCGCCTGGGGTCATCGGTCCGGAACTGAGCGATACGGACCGGCGCGCGCTTCTCGAGTATTTGAAGACGCTGTAAGGGAACGCTTAGCCCGGGAGGGCAAGCGTGGCGCAGGTGGCAGAGCGAGCCGATGTTTGGAAGACCACTGTCGACGTAGACTCACGGACACATTGAAGAGGTGTCACGTAGTGACCCAGGAAGTAAGTTGTCGCACTCATTTCCTCGAGGTTCGAGATCGGGAATCGGTGACAGTTATGTCGTGAAGCTCGCTTGCGGTGTAATCATTCTCTAACTCTATTGGAGGAGACCTCCTATGCTCGGCTCCGAAATGACTGCTTGCCTCCGTCGCGTTCTGGATGAGGTTTGCAAGGAACTGCCCGCTCACGAGACCAGCACTCGAGCGCACGTCGCTTCCGAGATTTTAGAAGCCGCCTCTCGAGGTGAGACGTCTGTCGATGTTCTCCGGCAAGTTGGCCAGAACGCGTTGACCACTGCTCCATCAATGTGGCCCCAGCAAGGTCCCCGTCGGCATTCATCGGAAGTTAGCGATGCCCGCGAACCTACCGGTTCAACCAAACAGGATTAAGCACGCCGATCCGGATCCGTCGGCAAGATGCTCGCGGAACTGAAAGCATTCACGGAGCGCGCCATCTGGGAACGGATCAGTGACATGCGCAAAATGGCTCGGCGTCACGTAGGGAAGTCGTGTTTAACGCGACAACGTGCAGGCTTCCGGAGGGCGAACCTCGTGCATCCGCCATTGATCAGGCAACTCCTGCAATAGCATGGACAGCTTCCGGGCAGACAGGAGGACCAGTTCGAGTGCAGCATGGCTATTGTGGTTGAATAATATATAGCGAATACTGGCCAGGGGGCTCAAAAGCGAGAGGAGCGAGCCTGACCATGTGCCCTCAAGGATCAGGTCCATCGATCAACTCTGTCGAATTGTCACACCGAGTAGAACCGCAATTATGGGCTCAACTGCGCCTGTGCTGTGCTGGGTCCAACCAAATCAAGCCGAATTATGGATACCGGACAAAAAATTCTCCGGGACGCGTGAGGGGAGCGTAGCGGTCGAAGGCGAGAGAGATGATCCATTGAACGTGTTGCCGGTAACCTGATTGGCAAGGCAGCCCGAGCGGTGCCGATTGGCAACACGAGAAGATCGCCAAGGCCACTTGCATCTCGCGGCCTGCGCGATCCTGCAGCTTTGGCAAACAAGCGTACAAACGCGGCGGCACGCTGCGCATGAAGTCGGTGAGCCTCGGTGAAGGCGCGTTAATGACAAGCGATCAGCAGTTCACGCATATGAACCGGGCGGATCGTTCCCGCCCGTCGCATGTTCGCTTGCGAACCATTACATGGCTGTCTGTTTCAGTGGGATCGAGCTCGCCAAGTGGAGTTTGATGTCACTTCGGGCCCTTTTTCGTGTTCGAGAGTTTCTCGCCTGAGCTGGTCTCAGCCGCCAGGCCGCCACTGGATAGCAATTTTGCCTTGTCGCCCGTCTTGAATGTGAAGGTGTCGGCGCCGGCGCTGATGCCATTCCATACAACCGGCTCTGCAAGTGAGAGCAGCCAAAGCCCCTGAAAGCCCGAGGCGCTATTGAGCTGCCCCGTCCAAACGGTGCTCGAACCGCATCCAGCGAAGTTCACAGTCAAACTGATCGCTGTGCCTTGATTGGTCTGAGCAAGCCAGCCGCTTACTGCTTGAGGCACACCTTCGTCGCAGCTGTTACTTGCATTATTCGTGTAAGTGCCGGAGATTGCGCCTGTGTTCTGGTTGAAGCTGTCGACGCTCAGCGTTGAGCCATATTGGTTGGTCCAGGTCCAGATCGGTTGCGCCTTGGCCGGAGACAGCGGTAACGCTCCAAAGCACAGGCATACCAAAGCCATCCATCGCGTCATTATACAAATCTCCTGTGACATCGTCCACTCCACGGAGCTCCGTAAGGAGTCAATTGTCCATGAAGGCGCCACTCAATTTTGTGAGAACTTCCATAAAAACGTCGTTCCACCAATTGTGCTTCGCTTCCTGCTGCTTCGCGGAGTGCTTCCCCGAGAAAAAAGACGTCATTGCGTGTAGCGGTTACCAGCTCAGTGTTGGCGCGACGAAGAGGCGCGGGACAGGCACTGCTCGGTGCTCGCGCATCTACCCATGGAAGTAATGCTTGAGCCATTTCGCTTTGTGACGGACCTTCGGCTACTAGATCGGCTCAGTTGCGCGCATTTTGCGCCATGGCTCGGCCGTGTGGCGGCTTTGTTTTGCTGCTGGCGCATTCTTTCATCGCCTTTCCGGAAAACGTGCATTTATGTTGCGTGTGTGATCGTGCTCACGCGCCTTGCAGTTGTCGCTCGGGACGGGGCGGACAGGCCGATCATTAAGAATGATCTTCGCTTACGACCTTACCTGAGGTTGCTTGAGCGTCGACCTGCCAATAGGGGTGGGGTGGCTAATAGAGCGCAGTGAATTTGAGGCAGCTCTCTAGATCCTGACCTAAGCGCTGCATACGGCCCCACTCGAATACGGTCGGAGGGCTGGGCCAGACATTCGCTCCACATGGCGCACCCGACGACGTCTAGCGAGGTGTATCTTCGCAGCACATGAATATTCACGCTCGAAACCAAATGGCTATGTCCCAGGGGCTCGAACTAACCGACGCTAACGTCAGGTGGAAGGCGCCATTTCTGTTCGGCCAGGCAAGGGCCGAAAGAAATACCGCCGTGGGTCCGGTTTTGGCGCGCTGTAGCGCACGGTATTCCTGCTTGTTCGGCACGCTATTAATTCTAACCGGTAATCCGCGACCGAGCCCTACCGCAGCAAAGACGCAAGTCACGGCCGAGCAACTCAATCACGGTAAGGTACGCAGATTCCGCAAATGGTGGGATTGAGTCAGTTGTTAAACTGCAACTGCGGTTGCAACGTTCAAACTTTGCGCGTCGCTCGCTCGGCGAATTCAGAGCCGAAATGACGAGTTGATGAAAGGCGCGCGCATTTAAACAACTCAAAGCCGCAAACTAAGGATTGTTCGCTCGCATAAGTGGCGATATATGTAAAAACAGCAAGAGGTAGAGTGGCCTTGCTGTTCAATGAGTGCAGATCGCCCGAGTATGCATTCGTTTATTTGTCGTGCGGATTGGGCCATGTGGATCGCTTCAGTGGCGTATCGACCGTCGTATGAAATATCTTTCAAGGCCTCGTTCGGCGACGAGCGAACCTTGCTGAAGATCGGGAAAGAAAGCTGGTTTCGTTTCATGGACTGGACATGGATTGCCTCTATGATTTCTGGTGTGCAAACGAGGCTGTTGATCGAGCTGCAAATCGATCCGACGGCGTTATACGCGAGTGTCCGTCAGTCGAAGCCGGACAGACGCGTGTGACATAGACCGCGGGGTTTTCGGCCCAACTGGTGCACGCGCGCAGAGGGAATCAGAGCGTAAAATGACGGTGATCCGTATCGCAAATCCTGTTTGGCTCGTTGCGCGGCGTGGATCAGGCAATTCGAATGCGCGTCATCAAGATCGCTCGTCAACTCGCCACGTATCATCACCAATCTCGGGGGCTTTGTTTCGACATCCACAGAGAGAGGCGCCGCCATGAGTAGCAATGTAGTCGCTGATAACATCATTCCCCGAGCAGACATCGTCAGGCATGCGGAGCGCCTCGGCGCTGAAATCAAGAACGTTGTGCTATCGGACCGTTTGCCAGACGAGCTCATCAGAGCCATTAAGCGGCTGCTGCTCGAGCATAAGGTCATCTTCTTCCGCGATCAGGGGCATCTTGATGATCCCCAGCAACAGCGCTTCGCCGTTCGGCTCGGCTCGCTGATACCGCATCCCATAATGCTGGACACGCAGGAAGAGTCGACAATCCCGGAAAGGCTCCCCGATCGCCTATATCGTTATGTCCGACAGCTGAACGATGACGACGCCTTTAATGCCGGCGGTCCGAAGATCTCAGTGCTGCGAGGCGCCGCGATCCCGCCTTTTGACGGTGACATCGCCTGGTCGAGCACTGCGGCTGCTTACCTTGATCTTCCTGATCCCCTGCGGATGCTTGCCGATAACCTCTGGGCTGTGCGTTGCGCCGCATTCGGTTACCCTGCGGCGGAAGGCGTCACGGAAAACGACAAGAGGCGATTGGGCGATGTATCCACCGGAACGATCTACGAGACGACACATCCGATTGTTTGCGTTCATCCGGAAACCGGCGAGCGCATGCTCTCGCTAGGCGGTTCCGTGCAGAATTTTGTCGGCTTGCAGCGTTATCCTAGCCAAAGACTGTTTGAATTGCTTCAGTCCTATCTTACTGCGCCGAAGAACACCCTGCGTTGGAACTGGAAATCGGGCGACGTTGCAATCTGGGATAGTCGCGCGACTGAGCGATACCGCATCAATGAAATCGGCAGTCCTCATCTGGCCATGGACTGGCCTGCGATTGATGTCGGTTTGCCCCACATGGGCAGGCTGAAATCACGGGCCCCCGAGGCTGCCTAGCAGGGGCCGCACGTCCGGTCCTAAGACGCTGACGGTTCAACGGAGCCCATCTAGTGTGGGGCAGCAGCCGAACCTTTTACGGTTTGTTGTGATCCCGCCAGAACGGCCTGGGCGGCGCAACCGATCTGCTTGTTCAAATTTCTGAGAAGGCGCGAGCAGCCTGCATGTGAAAACGTCGGCGCGGCACAATGCGAGCCGACTATTGCGACGCTATCTGTGCTGGGCAGCGAAAGGATGGAGCGGTGATGACGATGGTCGAGAGGCGCGCTATTCAGTCTAAAAGGGCGACCTTCTCTATAACTGAATTTCATGAGTGTGGGGGCCTCGGCAGATCAGCGCCCTGATCATCGGTGTGGCCCTTCAAACAAATACCCTTCGTAATCGAGGATGGCGTCCAACTCGCTTGTGAAGAAGCGGCGATCGCGTTTTGTACACGCGGCAAAAGTCTGGAAGCTTTGTCGCATATTGTAGCATGCTGCGCGGTCCACTCACCGGCAGCGATGTAGGCCCGTTGCTGCGTCACCGTCTCGACGCGCCGGTATCTGGCGAGTACCAGAGTGCCTCTCTCAACCGCCGAGATCTGATAGTCCTCACCACATCAGGTAGGTATCGATCAGCTAATGACGCTGTAGTGTAGATCAACAGATCGTAGTGGATCAAAGTGCGCTGACCAGGACAGGCGAGGCGTCGCAATGGAAACCATAGCTGATCCGATGGATGGCAGAGCACAAGTACTGAAATTCATCGAAGAAACGCGCGTCGTTAGCGAGGGCGAACTGCAAATCAACAACATCACGCCTTATCATGTCACAAAGTTCTATCGCGAGCAGATAGCCAAGAACGGGTACTACGATCAGTTGAAGCGTATTGTGGAGCCCTCGGTCGAGGAGTTCGAGAGCCCAGGCACGTTGGATACGAGCGGCGAGCACGACAACACGGTCGTTCCAGGATTGCAGCACAAGTACCCGCAGACTGGCCTGTTGCTGGTGACCGAACGCTGCGGTTCATATTGTCGCTATTGTTTTCGTAAGCGGATCGTCGGCAAGACGTCCGACGAAATCGCCCCGGACTTCGCTCAGGTCGCGCAATATATTGCGCATCATCCTGAGATGACAAACGTGCTAATATCGGGAGGCGACCCGCTCATGCTTAGTACGGCCAAACTCGACAAGATCCTTGACCACCTGCTGCCTATCAATCATTTGAGTTCGATCAGATTCGGTACAAAAATGCTTGCCTATGAACCAAGGCGGTTTGAAGATTCCGCTCTGCCGGCGCTATTCGAGCGGATTCAAAAGTCAGGTAAAACTCCAATAATCGTCACGCATTTCGATCACGTAGGTGAGATCTCGTCCGATGCTGAGCAGAAGGTTCGCACTTTGCGAGCGCAGGGCGTGCAATTCCTTAATCAGGCCGTTCTCCTCGCGAAAGTCAACGATGATCCCGAAATCCTGGCCGAAACGTTCGCCAAATGCCACGAAATCGGAGTCCGCCCTTACTACCTATTCCAAGCCAGGCCAGTGAAGGGCGCATCCCATTTTCAAGTTGCACTCCGACGGGGAATAGAGATTGCGCGTGGCATCAACCAGCGTCTCAGTGGCATCGAGAAGACATTCAAATACATTATGTCTCATTACACAGGAAAGATCGAAATATTGGATTTGGGAGACGATGGCCGCGTGTACATGCGATACCATCAGAACAAAGTGTCCGAGAAGATCGGACGGATCTTTTCCCGGCCTCACGTCGAGGCGGCCTGCTGGCTGGATGATCTGCAAGGCAATGAGATCTAACCGAGCGCAAAGCTAATTACGAACTCGGAGCGAGTACGGCGCGATGGCTACGGGAAATAGCGAGGTCGGGAGTGCCCTCAAAAACAAGCGTCAAGGAGAGCTAAGCGGATGTCCCCACGAGCTTCGAGCGCAGGGTGGGCATCTACATATGCTTCGTGAACACGCCGATTTTTGAAGTGCGTGCCGGAAGCGATCAATAGCGACCGCCGTCGCGCTTTTGCTGCTTGATCCATTCCGACAACGTTTTTCGCGTCGATCCTTTGCTCCGGCGCGGCGATGTCTTTGGATTGTCATGCACAGCTTCCGCCGGATGGGGGCGCGGCACTTCCGTTTTTGCTAACACCCCTCAGGTTATCGCAACCAAAGAGCAGATCCAACCCGACAGCTACGGCGGCCGGTGCGACGCCTTTGCTCACCCGGGCCAGACTGAATTCCTGATGCCGCAGATTTCGGCGGCTGAGCTCGCGGCGCTGCATGCCGTAGCGCGGCCGTAACTGCCACGTTGTGTCCTCATCACCCGAGCGGAGAGAGCTTGGCTCCTTCGCGGGTCCTAAAGGAGCCCTCAACGATCCTTGGGCTCGTTGAGGCTCTGGTTTCCTATTTCGTTACTCCCGTCAACGGTCAGGTTTCGCTGTTGCCTTTGGCCGTGATCATCCTGCAGCTGCTTCCGACGGTCGTCTCCAGCTCGTGGACTGGTGGCCGATGGCATGATGCTGCGCAGACTCAAACATACCTTGTTTCCAGTCGCTCTGGTGCTGTTCACTGTGCTCGGGCCCATCGTTCGGGAGCCAGTCGACCTCGTCGATCTGCCGGCTTTCTCGACCATGGCGATCGCAGCGCTCGCTCCCGCTTCGTCTGGGGGATGGCTTGGGATCCCGAACCCTGGACATTCGGCCGTTTTTTGGTCTCGGCGCCTATGCCTATGCAATCTCAGTCTCCGATTTCGGGTGATAGCACGCTTGCCCTGTTGATCGGAACCGTATTGCCGGTCGCATTCTCTCTCTCGTCCTCGGCTATTTCCTGTACTTCAGCCACCTGGGCGACAGCTATCTCGGCGTCGTTACTCTCTGCGTGACGATGATCTTCTATTCCGTCATACGTCGACTGCCGATCCCTGGTTTCACATTGGTCCGGTACCGTTCGGTGGCTTCGAGGGCATCACGGCAGTCCGCGCTCAATATGCCCGGTGATCCGCAGGCATTTCTATCCACGGAATCAACGTTCTCGATCTGCCTGCTGGTGCTGGCTGGCGCCCACATCCCGCGCTCGTTGCTGCGTTCGAGCGATGCAGGACGTATCATGATTGCGATCCGCGAAAGCGAGTTGCGGAGCGAGCTTCTCGGCTACGACATCCACTTCTACAAGCTCGTTGGCTTTGCCGCCATGCCGGGCTGGGCGGGCCGCCTTACTTGGCAGTTTCGAAACGTCGCATCTGATGACGCACGCTGATCCATCTTACCCGGTGGACGGCATTCATTCATTACCGTGTGCCCAATATGCCGGAGCGGTCCCGCTGACTTCAAGCCAGGCACCGAACAAGGCCATACCGCCCCTTCGGATTGACTCTTGCCAACAAAGGATTTGCGTCCGTACTGGAAAATTCCCATCTCCGCACAGGTCTCAATGTCGATCGGGGCCGGCTCACATACAACGGGTGGTCGAGAGTCTAGGTCTACCACTCTCACCGATTGGTCAGGCGGCGGCCTGATCCCAGAGGCCCTTGATCGGGCGTTCCCCTGACTTGGTGGGCCACTCCTCTGGAGTGGCCCTTTTCTTTGCAGCTTGGACGGTCTGTTCGAGGCGATTTGCCTTGCCTTGCGTCTCCGATCAAGTGGGCAGTTTGTTCCAGATAGAAGTATGATCGCCATTTTACACGGCTCGTCGATCAACGGCGGAGCCGGGTGACGCTTCGGGCAATCGCCAAGACGCAGTGCTGTATTCGCTAGCTTCGTTTCTCCCAGAGGTGACGACTTCACGCGGCGCTGGCAATCAGCCTAGAAGGCATCATCCGCGGCTCTTCCTTCCAGCGAACCAATCCGAACGGACACTCTAGCGTGCACCGGACGCGAATGGGATCGGGACCGACGTGGAAAATCGTGGCTTGCCGATCAAGCTCACGCTCCGAGTGGGGCGAGCGGTTGCGCTGGCGAATAGTCAAGCCATGTCGGACAGCGATAGCGTTCGGTCCACAGTTCGGGACCCCAATCGACCAGCCATAGGCGCCGTTGCCCCGCCGAGACAGCTCGATCTTCTGCATCACGTTGTGGAAGGCGCGTGCAATCTGTTGCGCTACCCGATACTCGATTTCCACCACAAAGCGGCCCGCTCCGTTCTGTTAGCTCCAGCCGTACGTTGAGATCCTCGGGCGTCTCAGCCTCTTCGCCGCGCGCGTCAATGCCCGGCACGGGCAGCCAAAGCCCGAGGAGTGGGGAAGCGAGCATCAAGGTTGGTGAGACCGGGCGTGCCGTGTCGACGACGGCGACACCGGTCGGATGGCCCCAACCCCAACTACGGACGGAAATTCCGCCTTAACTCATCGCCTGATAGGCCGCGAGCGATCGCCCTGCCACCCAGCGTGCGGCCGAAAACTGCGCGCCAATGCAAAACACTACCCACGCGGTGATCCACGCCGCCCCCGCCAAGATTAGTGCGGCCGCCGTCAGAATTGGCTCGCGACTCCGCTCCACTGCGGCAACCGACATGTCCGTGGACAGAGAGAACGCGCGGATTGCGGCTTCCCCGCTCAAGCGTTTGCGCACCTCGGTGAGGTTGAAAGCACCGATCACCGCGCCCAAGCCAAGGCGCTGAGCAGGATGCCATAGCTCTGTGAGCAGCTATGCAGGAAGTCGCGGGCCAACAGCGCCATCAGGGCAATGGGCCCACCGCCGCGATGACCATGGAACGGACTAGCACGATCTTGATCGATGGCGAACTGATAATGCAACGAACGCCTGAAACCATGGCGCGCTTGAGCATTTCGGGTGGCAGACGCGAGGGCTCGGATATCCGTTTCCAAAGGAAAAACGCGAGCATGAGCGGCAGATAGAGCAGCGCATTGAGCGCGAGCGCGGCCACTGCTCCGGCCGCGGCAGCGACAATGCCAACGACCGCCGGGCTCACGCTGCGCGCGATATTGTAGTTGATGCCGTTCAACGCGATGGCCGCAGGTTGCTCCGGAGGGCACCTGCTTGCTCACTGAGGATTGCCAAGCAGGTCCCATCAGCGCAATGCCGCTGCCGACGGCTAAGCAGAGCGCCAGCAAAAAAATTCGGCGTAGTGAGACCCAACCAGTCGAGCACAGTCAGCGCGATTGCACCACAGAGCGCAACCAGTCCCACGATGGCGCCGGCCGGCATCGCGATCAGCATTACGGGCAGCATAAGCGCCGTCGGCACCAGTGCAACTTGGTCCGCAGAAGGCATCATCTGTGTCATCGCGCAGGCTGCGCCCACGCCCTGTACCAGAATGCCGAGATTGGTGAGCAAGCTCGGAAGCCAGAGGCGGCGGAAGGTCGGATAACCGAGCGGCGTTAAGATACCGTCAGCCTTGGATGGTGGGAGCTTGGACTGATGTGTCATCTTGGCTCCTGCGTTTGTCTCCCACGGCTTATTGATGGGGGAACCACATTGGCGATGACCCGACTGATTCGGGGGCTCGAAAGTGACTAGCGCTTTTTTCGAGCTGGTCTGTTTTGCACACACTGCGCGCCCTATGAGACGCACCATCGTCCGGAGACATCCTTGACAATTCGTGATTGCCGACGGGGGAGGCGGTCGCTCCGCCATCTGGAACTGAGCGCCAAGCGCTTCTATCAATGGCGAAGCTTCGTGGTAGCGCCACTGCCCGAGTGGGAGCGATGATGTCTCTTGTTGGTTTGGAAATTGATGCCACTCACGTAGCGGCCAAGCACGGCGTTGGCGCCTCGCTCGTTTAGGGCAAGGTCGCTCGCCCAGCCGAGCCTTAAACGAACCTTTTGAACATTGCGCTTCTATACTTTCCATGGTCTCATCAGAATGAAGCGGAACGCAACTGAGTCAGACGTGATATCTCTGATCTTAAATTTCCGTCGAACACCGATCCGAGAACATTCCTGAAGCTCAAGTCTTGCCGGCCGCCTACAATAAAGAAGCGATGGCGTAGGTTTTGCGCGTCATATCCGAGCACGCGATGAAAAATCGCGCAAAAAGCATAGAAACGCGAGTTGAGACACCGAGCTATTCCTCGGTCGGAGCTTCAATCGGCACGGCAAATCCTGCCTTTACGCGGTCCATTATGACCATCGTCTTCACCGCCTTGATGTCCGGATTCTCATAGAAAAATCGCCGCGTGAACTGCTCATAATCTTCCATGCTACGCGCGGTAATGTAGAGGACAAAGTCGGCGTCGCCCGTGACGTAGAATCCATTGACGACTTCACTTGACGATTTGATCGCCTTCTTGAACTTATCGATTATGTCAGAACGTTCCCGCTCTAGGCTCACTAGCACGAGCATTTGAATAGCTCTTCCCACCGCTTTCGGTGAAACGATAGAGACATCGGCCTCGATGATCCCGTCCGAACGGAGCCGCTTCAGTCGGCGTTGACAGGCAGTAGCAGAGAGTCCCGCCATTTCGCCGATCACCTCGGAGGTCAAGCGGTTGCTCTTTTGCATAATCTCGAGAATCCGGGCGTCTATTCGATCGTACTGCATAATCGCCTCCAACCTTCAGGTGCCTTTCGCCGCAAAATGCTTGTGTCATGCAGGAAATCTCCGAACGACATGAAAATGCGACGCAAATCTGTTTGTAACATCAGTATCCTGATTACCTAAGCAATTTCAACAAATGACCACTTGGGACGATCAGATGCCCCATCAAAATGTTCGGCCCAAAAGTCCGCATTCGGTCGGGCTAGCTGTCAGGCATCTGCAGAATCTAAGGCGTCGTGATCTGCTGGCCGGGGCCGCGCTCATCGATGGTCGGTGGGTGGTGGGTGAACAAAGAGACTCTGTGGTGGACCCTGCGACCGAGGAAGAGATTGCCGATGTTGCCCGATGCTCTGCCGCCGATATGGACTTGGCGATTGCGGCAGCTGAACGATCGTTTGTTGCGTGGCGAGAGCTGTTACCGGCAGAGCGCGGAGCGATCCTTAGGTCTTGGGCGTCGTTAATGCTCCGCCATTCGGAAGAGCTTGCTGTCCTGGTGACGTGCGAGCAGGGCAAGCCGCTCGCCGAGGCGCGTCATGAAATTGCCTATGGTGCGGGATTTCTTGAGTGGTTCGCGGCAGAGGGGGAGCGTGCGTATGGCGAGACAATCCCCAGTCACAAGATCGGAAGTCTGCTTCAGGTCCGGATGCAGCCGATCGGTGTGGCGGCGGCCATCACCCCGTGGAATTTTCCCGTAGCCATGATCACGCGAAAGGCGGGAGCTGCTCTTGCCGCGGGTTGTTCTATCATTGTGAAGCCTGCTCCTGAGACGCCGCTTTCTGCGTTGGCGGTGGCTAGATTGGCGGAAGAGGCGGGAGTGCCGCGAGGCGTGTTTCAGGTTCTTGTCGGCGATCCGATCGAGCTTTCGACGCCTCTGTTGCGTGATACCAGAATTCGCGCTCTTTCGTTTACTGGTTCGACCGAAGTTGGTCGTCTGCTTCTGAGGGGCGCGGCCGACACCGTTAAGAAGATGTCGTTGGAGCTGGGAGGACATGCTCCCTTTCTTGTCTTTGACGACGTGGATCTTAACAAGGCTGTAAAGGGGGCGATGGCTGCAAAGTTTGCAACGTCGGGTCAAGATTGCCTGGCGGCTAATCGAATCTACGTCCAAAGAGGCATCTATGGGGACTTCGTGGAGGCGTTTGCGACGGCAATGCGTCAACTCAAGGTGGGGCACGGGCTCGACCCGTTAACGGAAATTGGGCCAATGACCAAGTCGTCGGTCGCCAACAAGTGCAGGGTTCACATCGACGATGCGGCAGCGAAGGGCGCGCACGTTTTTTCCGCGGTTCGTGACGAGGGGTTAGGGTCAAACTTCGTTCTTCCGACGTTGCTCAGCGATGTCACGGACGACATGCTCATTGCGCGTGAGGAAAGTTTCGGGCCGGTAGCAGCGGTCCTTCCATTTGATACGGAAGAAGAGGTCCTTGCTCGGGCGAACGCCAGCGAAATGGGATTAGCCGCATACGTCTACACGGATAGCCTGCGTCGAGCCCTTCGCCTGTCTGAGAGCATCGAGTACGGCATGGTTGGCGTCAATACAGCCTCGTTTACGGGCCCGCCCATTCCATTCGGAGGATGGAAGCAATCCGGTCTCGGCCGCGAAGGTTCGCGACACGGCATCGATGAATACATGGAGCTAAAATACGTCTGCTTCGGCGATTTGGCGGCTTAGGAGAATCCGGCATGACTGACGTTAGGACCATCGCGGAGATCGATCGCTCGAATGTTCTTCACCCTTTTACGCAGCTCAAGGACTATGCCTCTGGCAGGATCGGCGATCCCACGATCGTGACTGGCGGGAAAGGCATCCGAATTGAGGATGCTCGTGGGCGCAGTTACATCGACGGCTTTGCCGGTTTGTACTGCGTAAATATTGGATACGGCCGGACTGAGGTGGCTGAGGCCATCGCGCGGCAAGCCTACAAGCTTGCATACTACCACACGTATGCGGCCCACACGACCGAAGAACTGGCAATCTTGTCGGACCGTCTCGTACGAATGGCCCCAGGCAAGCCCAGCAAAGTGTTTTTTGGTCTATCGGGATCAGACGCGAACGAAACCCAAGCCAAGCTCGTCTGGTATTACAACAATCTACGTGGCCAGCCTAAGAAGAAGAAAATTATCTCGCGCGAGCGTGGCTACCATGGTTGCTCCGTCATTTCTGGGTCCATGACGGGCATGTCGTTTTACCATGATCACATGGATCTTCCCTTTCCGGGCATATTGCACACGGGGACGCCGCATCACTACTGGGGAGCCGCGTCTGGTGAGACGGAGGAGTCCTTTTCGCTCCGGCGTGCAGCCGAGCTCGAACAGTTAATCGTGCGAGAGGGGCCGGAAACGATTGGTGCCTTCATTGCTGAGCCGGTACTGGGTACTGGAGGCATCACACCACCGCCTGCCGGCTACTGGCGTGAAATTCAGGCGGTGCTGAGACGCTACGACGTCCTTCTGATTGCCGATGAGGTCATCTGTGGATTCGGTCGAACCGGCGCGGACTTCGGCAGCACGATGTACGGAATGGAGCCGGATCTGGTGACCGTCGCCAAAGGGTTGACGTCAGGCTATGTGCCCCTCTCGGCTGCCATCGTTGGCGAGAAGGTCTACGCGGTTATGGAGGAAGCAGCAGATCGGGTCGGGGCGTTCTCACATGGTTATACCTATTCCGGCCATCCGATTGCGGCCGCTGCTGCCAATGCGGTCCTGGATATTGTCGAGAAGGAGCGACTAGCGGACAGAGCGAGGATCGTGGGCTCGCACTTTCATCAACGACTCAAGCAGCGGTTTGCGCAACTCGAGATCGTCGGAGAAGTGAGGGGTGTGGGCTTACTCGGCGCCGTGGAGTTCGTTGCAGATCGCCAGACGAAACGGCGATTTGATCCGCAGCTGAAGGTGGGAGCCCGTATCGCGAAGGCCGCTCGCGATCGCGGACTCATTGTGCGAGCAATGCCGCATGGGGAGATTCTCGGTTTTGCCCCACCTCTCGTTGTGTCCGAGGGGGAGGTGGACGAGATTGTCGATTTGGCATATCGCGCGACGAAACAAGTAATGGATGAACTCGCGAAGGAATCAGCAATCGCTTGAAGTGCATTTCTAGCTGCGGCCGAGCCCCCTAATGTAGATTTGGTGGACCTGGCCGTTGTCGATGCACTCGAGCTCAAGGTTGTAGAAACCAGAGCTCGCACCTGCGCAGCCATTGCTGTTTGGGGCGGATCTCGCGCGGCGGCCCGAGACGGCGATGCCAAAAGCAGTCTCAAGCTCTGACTGACTTGCCGTCTTGCGCCAATGTCGTGGATTAGGTGGCAAGCCACGTTCCGCAAGTTGCTCCATTTCGCTGATCGCTCTTGAATTGTTTGGCGCGGGCATATCGTCCCGCCATCATCGCCGCCCGAATACCTCTGGAATTAATCATGAATGCTATCCGAATTGATGGAAGGTCCATCGCCGAGGCTCTTCGGGCGCGCGTGGCGCGCGATGTCGCGTTGCTCCAAGCCCAATGCAATGTCACGCCAGGGTTGGCCGTGGTGCTGGTTGGCAAGGATCCGGCCAGTTCGGTATACGTGACGACAAAAGCCAGACAGGCGCAGGCGGTGGGCTTTAAATCACAACAAATTCTCCTGCCGAGCACTGTCGGTGAAGCGGAACTCCTCGATGCAATAGAGGAGCTTAACGTTGACGATACCATCGATGGCATTCTCGTTCAGCTTCCGTTGCCCGAGCACATCGACCGTTTGCGCGTGCTGGAGACCATCAACCCGGCAAAGGATGTGGACGGCTTCCACCCCTACAATATTGGAAGATTGGCTGCGGGTCGACCAGCCCTAGCTCCTTGCACGCCCCTTGGGGTCGTTCATCTCATCAAGACTGTTGTGAGCGACTTGAATGGGCTTGACGTTGTCGTCATTGGTCGCTCGAACATCGTCGGAAAGCCACTGGCAATCCTGCTCGGAGATGCCGGATGCACCGTCACGGGTGCGCAACTTCAGACGCGAAACCTGCCGGACCTCTGTCGAAGGGCCGACGTCGTCGTCGCTGCCGCCGGCTGCGCGGAGCTGGTCCGCGGCGACTGGCTCAAGCGAGGTGCGATCGTCATTGATGTCGGCATCAATCGTGCGATCGATTCGACCGGCATTGCCAAAATTGTCGGAGATGTAGCTTTCAACGAAGCGAGCAATCGGGCGAGCTACATAACCCCGGTGCCCGGCGGTGTCGGGCCGATGACTGTCGCGTACTTGCTCGAGAATACCGTTACTGCAGCAGTTTCGCGTCGAGGTTTATCTTTGGATATGAGTACCGGGTCCGCCGAATTTGGCCATCCTGCTTTTGAGAGCGAAATCCTGCAGCCTGACCTGCAAAGGGTCACGTAGAGAAACCGGACGCAGCCTAGCGGGTGAATCATGCGATCGCATTTTGGCCGACCCGACGTCGCTGATCACGTGAGGGTAATAAAGCGGATCGTTGATTGTGCGGGCGCTCCGTACCGGTGATACTACCCGCCTCGCGAGCGATTTCGCGCAAATACTTGTCACCACGATTCCGCGTCGATCGTCCTCAGCCTGGACTCTTCGACTGGCTCAGCGCAAAGTCGCCGCCGTTGTGGATTATCACACGCAACAAGCAAGATCTCACTCGAGCACCTCTCGCACTTGAGAAGGTGTGAGAAAAGCAGCTCGGATTCCGATTATTGGGCATTGGCCGCGCCAAAAGCGCTGACGAGATCAGCGTCATCTTCCGACTGCCGGTCCATCATACACGATGCTCCAGAGCCCGCATGCGTTCTCGTCGCTTGCTCGCGTCAGCGTAACAGTTGAAGACGCAAAGCGCTGCACCTTACCGCTTAGGCGCAGAATTTCTGTCTCGCGCAGGCCTATTTTAGCCAAATTCGGATCGAGGGCCGGGTACTATTTGCGGAAGGATAGAGCTTTCCGATTGACCGAGGTCGATGAAATCAAGAAACGCGGGAGGAGATAGAATTCTGGCATAGTTCCGTACGCGCCCAAGCGCTCTATCGCGCGGATTGGGTGGCAAGTCGTGCCATCCGTCGAAGCTCCAGTTCCGCCATCGGCTCGGATGGCGCGCCGGAAGCGTTGGCCTGAAGCGTCCCATCCACGAATATCTACAAACGACCTGCGCGCTGAACCTGCGCGTCAACATCTGCCCGCGGCCATTTTTTGAGTTGTCGAATGCAAAGCAAGCTGCCTTCTCATGTGGAACACGTCATCGTCGGTGGTGGAATCATCGGCTTGTCCATCGCCTATCATCTCACGCGCCTTGGGCATCGCGACGTTCTTCTGCTCGAGCGCGATCAGCTGACCTGCGGTACCACCTGGCACGCGGCGGGCCTTGTCACTCAGCTTCGAGCCAGCGAGAACATGGCGAAGCTTGCCCAGTACACCGCCGAGTTGTTCCGGGAGCTCGAACAATTGACCGGCCAGCACACTGGCTTTCGGCAATGTGGGTCGATCACCGTCGCGGCAACGCCCGCGCGGCTTGAGGAGCTGAAGCGGGGGGCGTCGATGGGGCGCTCCTTTGGGCTTGATGTCGAGATCATCGACGCCGCGGAAGCCAAGCGACGTGTCCCTCTGCTCGACGTGGCCGACGTGCTTGGCGCGGCATGGATCGCCTCCGACGGCAAGACGAATCCGGTAGACACGGCGCGCGCCTTTGCGGCTGGTGCAAAGCAGGGTGGGGCCAAGATCCTGGAACGCACGCCGGTCACGCGCATCATCGTCGAGGCTGGACGAATTGTCGGCGTCGACACCGCAGAGGGCGTCGTACGCACCGAAAAAGTTGTCATCTGCGCAGGAATGTGGACTCGAGCTTTGGCTGCCGATCTCAACTGGACCGTGCCTTTGCACGCGGCAGAGCATTTCTATGTTGTGACAGAGTCCATGGCGGGATTGTCACCTGATACGCCCACTGTGCGCGATCTGGACGCGTGCTTCTACGCAAAAGAAGATGCCGGCAAACTACTTGTGGGTTTTTTCGAGACAAACGGCAAGCCTTGGGGGGCGGCAGGGATTCCGCGTGAGTTCAGTTTCGAGTCGTTGCCTGACGATTTTGAGCACATCGAGCCTTACCTCGCGGATGCCATGCGGCGGATGCCGGCGCTGGAAAAGGTGGGGCTCCAACTAAGCTTCAATGGCCCGGAAAGCTTTACGCCCGACAATCGATTCCTGTTGGGGCCCGCGCCCGACATCTCCGGTCTTTATGTAGCATCGGGTTTTAATTCGTGCGGTATCGAGTCGTCTGGCGGTGCCGGCAAGGTTATGGCCGAGTGGATGTCGACGGGTGTGCCCGCCAACGACTATTGGGAGATGGACGTACGACGGGCCATGCCGTTCCAGCGGAATCGTCGATATTTGCACGATCGAACGGGCGAAGCAGTTGGGCTCCTCTACTCCCTGCATCGTCCTCACAAGTCGCCGGCGACGGCTCGCAACGTACGTGTCTCGCCGCTACACGATCGGTTGGCAACCGTTGGCGCAAAGTTCGGCGAGGCCGCTGGATGGGAGCGCGCGCAGTGGTTTGGTGCGCCCGGCGCGCCAGTGAACGCCCATGCCACCTTCGCACGCGATGATTGGTTTAAGGCGAGTGGGGCGGAACACGAGGCGACCCGGTCCGGGGTCGCGCTGTTTGACCAGACTTCCTTTGCGCATCTGCTGGTGCAGGGTCGTGATGCGCTAGCCCTTCTTCAGCGTCTCTCCACAAACGACATTGACGTTCCAGTGGGTCGTATCGTCTACACGCCATGGCTCAATGAGCGGGGCGGCATGGAGTCTGACGTCACGATCGCCCGAGCGGGCGGTGAGGAATTCCTGGTGGTTACAGCGGCTGTGCAGCGTATTCGCGACCTGGCGTGGCTACGAATGCATGCCAAGCATGCCGGACACGTGTTCGTCACCGACGTATCATCAGGTTACGCATGCTTGTCCGTCATGGGGCCGCGTTCGCGCGAGCTGCTCATGCGCGCGAGTCCGGCGGATTTCTCCGATCTTGCGTTTCCCTTTGCGACGGCCAGAGAGATCGAGATTGGCTATGGAATGGCGCTCGCTTTCCGCATGACTTTCGTGGGAGAGCTCGGATGGGAGCTGCACATCCCAGCCGAGCAGGCGCTGGGTGTTTACGATGCGCTGATCGCCGCGGGAAGCGATCTCGATCTGCGCCACGCCGGCTACGTCGCATTGAACACGTTACGCCTTGAGGCAGGCTATCGCGACTGGGGCGCGGATGTAAGCGACGAAGATTCTCCCCTCGAGGCGGGACTAGCATTCACAATCGCGTGGAATAAGAGCGAGGATTTCATTGGGCGGGCGGTTCTCGAGTCAAAGCGCGGGCAGACGCCGCGACGACGCCTTGTTCAATTGGCCGCGCCCGGTGCGGTACCGCTTCTGTTCGGAACAGAGCCAGTTTGGCGCAATGGATCGCTCGTGGGGTACCTGCGCTCGGCAGGCTTCGGCCACACCCTGGGTTGTGGCGTCGGCATGGGATATCTGTACTGTGAAAGTGGGGTGAGTGCCGAATGGCTGTCCAAAGGAAGCTTTGAGATAGAGATAGCGGGCGAAAAACACGCTGCCATCGCATCCCTTCGCGCATTCTACGACGTGAATCGCACCCGAGTGAAGGGCGAGGTGCGTAAGGTCGAAGAGCTCATCGCCCCGGACCTGCTCAAAGCGTGCCTGAAGGGGTGACGTCGAACCCCGCCTTTCTCAAACTCAATTCGCGAGGAGCCGCCGCCGGGCCGTCACTGCCATGTCCGATCGTTCCATGATTCTCTCCTTTTCCTGCCCTGATCGTCCAGGCATCGTGTCAGCGGTCTCGAGTCTTCTGTTCGACGCTGGTTGCAACATCCTCGATGCACAGCAGTTCGATGATACCGAGACCGGTCATTTCTTCATGCGTGTTGTCTTCGACCGCCTCGTCCAAGCGAGATCAGCGGAAGAAGTCGCTGCATCGATCGGAGGACTCGCAGAGCGCTTGGCTATGAGATTTACTCTCCGGCCGAGATCCGGGAGAAAGCGAGTGATGCTGCTGGTTTCCAAACTCGATCATTGTCTGGCCGATCTGCTCTATCGCTGGCGAATTGGCGAACTGCCAATGGAGGTGACGGCGATCGTTTCCAATCATAGCCGCGAGCATCTCTCTTCCTCGGATCTAAGCGAGTTGCCGTTCTACCACCTGCCCGTTACCAAACAGACCAAGATGGAGCAGGAGGCGCGAATTTGGGAACTCGTGCAAGAGACCAACACCGATCTTGTTGTCCTCGCACGTTACATGCAAATTCTGTCGGACGGGTTCTCAGCCAAGTTGTCCGGATGCTGTATCAACATTCATCACTCCTTTTTGCCGGGCTTCAAGGGCGCCAAACCGTATCACCAGGCCCATGAACGAGGCGTCAAATTGATCGGAGCGACAGCGCATTACGTGACCTCGGACCTCGATGAGGGCCCCATCATTGAACAGGATGTCGAACGGATCTCGCATCGCGACACGCCGGATGATCTCATCCGCAAAGGTCGAGACATCGAGCGGCGGGTACTCGCCCGCGCTGTGCGTCATCACCTTGAGGATCGCGTCGTGCTCAACGGCAAGAAGACCGTTGTCTTCACCGGCGGCTGATGGGATCGTTGCCATGATGGCGCAAAGGCGCCCTGGAGATCAGTGTGTGGGGTGTGGTGGGAAAAATGCAGGAGACGATCCAGCCAACTCCGGAAAGATGTCG
Organism: Bradyrhizobium uaiense; assembly: GCF_010811875.1. Taxonomy (GTDB): domain Bacteria; phylum Pseudomonadota; class Alphaproteobacteria; order Rhizobiales; family Xanthobacteraceae; genus Bradyrhizobium; species Bradyrhizobium uaiense. The sequence goes on along the minus strand of NZ_VKHP01000084.1, from coordinate 1,945 downwards.
AGAGATTCGCGCAAAAGGTTAGGTACGCTACCCGGTGGACGATCTCGATGACTTGCTAGCAATACCACCCGGAACGGCCCTTTGCTCCACGAGCCGTATTGCTAGCTTCAATCCGCGAGGCCGGGATTGGCTAGTTGAAAGCAGTGTGATGCCGGGCCTTGCCAAGTCGGACGCTTAAAGACTGTGAACGTAGTCAATCAAGACCTTGGAGGCACCCGATATGAAGAAGCAACTGCGATTTGAGCGCGCGGAATTCGCGGGGCGCTTGTTGGCGGTGAAGAAAGAGATGGCCAAGCGCGGAATCGATATTCTGATGCTCTCCGAGCCTCCCAACCAAAACTATCTAACCGGCTACGACAGTCTCTCATTCTATACACCACAAATGGTCATCGTGGCACTCAATCACGACGAGCCCATTTGGATCGCGCGATTTATGGAGCGCCCCCAAGCAATGATGGGGACTTATCTTGCAGACGATAACATCAGAACCTATCCGGATGAGTATGTAAACTCGCATGCCGGCTTATCGCCGTATGACGTTATGGCAGACCACGTCAAGGAACTTGGGGGTGGAAAGGCGAGGATCGGCGTGGAGATGGGAGGCTATTATTATTCCGCGCGCGCACATGCTGATCTTGTCAGAGCGCTGCCTCTCGCTAAGTTTGTAGATGCCGATTTGCTCGTCAATTGGATCCGCATCGTGAAAAGCCCGGCCGAGCTCGTTTATATGCGCCAAGCTGGCCGGATCGCGGACGCGATGATAAAGCGAGCTGTTGATACAATCGAGCCAGGTGTGCGTGAATGTGATGTAGCAGCTGCCGTCTATCACCAGCAGATATCAGGCACGCCCGAATTCGGGGGAAGCTACGATAGCTCGTGTCTGTTTTTTGGCGTTGGCAAACGAGCTCTTGCGCCGCATCCCACGTGGACCGACGAGCCGTTGCCGGCGTCAACGATAACCTATATGGAAGTTCACGGAGTTCGGCTTCGTTACCAGGTTAATCTTGCTCGCACTATCGTGGTCGGGAAACCGACCCTCGACTATCAAAAGTTTTCGGAGATCGCGATCGAAGCTTTGAATGTGGGACTCGAAAGTGTCCGCCCGGGTCGTACCTGCTCAGATGTCCAGGCCGCCTACGCGCATGTTCTCGCGCGTCACGGATATGAAAAAGAGGCGAGGCTTGGTTATCCGCAAGGGGTAGGCTACCCGCCCGCGTCAGCCGAGCGAACCGCCAGTTTGCGCAAGGGAGATAATACAGTGCTTCAGCCGGGAATGTGCTTCCATATGATGGCTGCCCTCTGGCTGGAAGACAAGAGCATCTGCATCACACAGCCCTTCGCCGTCACCGAGGATGGGTATGAGCCCTTGACTTCGACGCCGCGCAGCCTGTTCGTCAAATAGCTGCGTGACATTTCGTAGCGATTGTTCGCAGCGGCTGCTCAGCTGCCAGCGCAGCCGCGAGTCAATCATAGTTGACTGCTCATGACGCCTGCTGGGCCCATATGTTCACGGACCGGCGATTTGTCTGTCAATTGCCGTTCACGCGCTGACCGCGTCTTCAGGGTGGAAAGATCTCGACTGTTTCGCGCGGTGAGCCGTACTCAAGTCCAACTCGGACGAAGCGAGCAGTTATGCTGAAATGGTGAGCCTCGCCTTCGACGTGGTGGTCGATGCTAACAGGTCGTATGCGCCATCCACCGAACACGTTAGGCGTTTCGGTCAAGGCCGTTATGTGAGAAAATCCCTTTCTTAGAGAGTCGTCCGTGAAGAATGCGGATTGACCTGAAAAATAAGCAAAAATGTTCTTGAGAAAGTAACAGGAAAGCGGTGTGTGGGACCTGGCTTTCCTGCGTTTTGGGATTTCGTTTTTGGGCGGTTCGTGATTCCCTGACGGCGTCGTCGACATTGGGGAATGCGATGAGCAAACCGCGGGATGATCGCCAG
>NZ_VKHP01000842.1 GCF_010811875.1 Bradyrhizobium uaiense | reverse complement strand
TGTACGGGGTCGACGCAAGGCCGCCACCTGATGGGGTTAGAAGAGGAAGAGGCCGGCCAAATCTAAACCGCGTGGTCGTGATGCCACTGCGAAGCGTGCGGCCTGACCTAATCCGTCGTCCCGGCGAGTGGACAACGCAAAAAGGGATTGACTGATCGAGGCCCGTTACAGAAGCGAAGCGTACCCCACCATTTGTGCCGACCATCCGCCTGTCGATCAACCAGGTCGTCGCGCTGGTCATGACGC
>NZ_VKHP01000841.1 GCF_010811875.1 Bradyrhizobium uaiense | reverse complement strand
CGAGATGGTGCCCTCGATCGCGCGGATCGCGCTCGAATGCATCGGCAACAGCGACGCGCTCTATCACAATGTCGAGCATACCATGCTGGTAACCTTGGCCGGCCACGCCATCCTGCGCGGCCGCGCGGCAGGATCACCTTGCGGCCATCGGCGGCAACCAGATAGCCGTTCTCGTCGTCGGCATCGAACAGCCCGCGTACATAGCCGATGTCATGGGTGAGGCAGGCGATGATGACATGCGCATAA
>NZ_VKHP01000840.1 GCF_010811875.1 Bradyrhizobium uaiense | reverse complement strand
CCATCACCGCCGCCGTGACCACCACCATCGCCGCCATGGCTTCCATCGCTGCCGGCATCGCCGAAGCCCGCGGACGATCCGTCGATCGACGAGTCGGAGAAATCGCCGCCGCAATAGGGACTGCTGCAAATACGAGAACATCGATCCGGTCAGGCCGACGCGGCTGCCGCTGCTGTTCGCGCTCGACGCCAAGCTGAATCTTGCGAACGGCTTCATCTATCACACCGACTGCGAGGCGCTGCGCCG
>NZ_VKHP01000839.1 GCF_010811875.1 Bradyrhizobium uaiense | reverse complement strand
CGCGCACGCTCGGCCAGCCCGACCAGGGTTTTGAGGGCAACCGCTTCACCGGGCTTACGATGTACGACGCGCTGACGATGTGGGACCTGTCGTCGTCGGACAAGGCGAGCGCGCTGATCCCGGGCCTTGCAACTGAATGGAAGGTCGACGACACCGACAAGACCAAGTGGCGCTTCACCCTGCGCAGGAACGTGAAATTCCACGACGGTAGCGACTTCAACGCCGATGCCGTGATCTGGAATCTCG
>NZ_VKHP01000838.1 GCF_010811875.1 Bradyrhizobium uaiense | reverse complement strand
TGCCGCCTGCACCAGCGCAGCCGCCCGCGCTGCCCCCGCCACGCAGCGGCTGCGCGACCGCGTTCATGGTGGTGTTCGGGCTGGTCCTGCTGCTGCCCGGGCTGTGCGCCCTCCTGTTCGGGATCGGTCTCGCTCATGGCTGTTGGTCCACCAGTGGGTTCGCGATGCCGGCCGTCCCTAGGATCCAGGTCTGCGGATGGCCCACCAGATCACGGCTACGCCGAAGCACGCCACCAGCAGGCAGGC
>NZ_VKHP01000837.1 GCF_010811875.1 Bradyrhizobium uaiense | reverse complement strand
TACACGTCGGGCACCACCGGCCGCTCCAAGGGCGCGATGCTCTCGCACGACAATCTGGCCTCGAACTCGTATTCGCTGGTCGACTACTGGCGCTTCACCGACAAGGACGTGCTGATCCACGCGCTGCACGGTGGTGAATTCCTTCGGCGCCTTGTCGGCGGCCTCGGTCAGCGAGCCCTTGCCGCTGGAATCGAGCGTCTCGACCTTCGCGCCCACCTTGGCGGCGATTGCCCTGATGCCGTCCAG
>NZ_VKHP01000836.1 GCF_010811875.1 Bradyrhizobium uaiense | reverse complement strand
CGCGCCCATTCGGCCTGCGCATCGGTTTCGAAGATCGTGATGGTCTCGCGTTTTGCCGGCGGATCGATCAGGTCATTGTATTGATAGCCCCACCAGGCCGCGGCGTTGCTGCCGAACGCCTTGCCGGAATATTTCGGATTGGCGCAGGGCCGCGGCGCCACGTCGATGATGCGCACTTCGAGCACGTCGCCTTCCTCGGCGCCGCGCACGAACACCGGCCCGGTGCAGATATGCACACCGAGGCCT
>NZ_VKHP01000835.1 GCF_010811875.1 Bradyrhizobium uaiense | reverse complement strand
GGATGCGGCTCGGTGCGGACCGCCATGCCCTGTTCGACCTTGAGGTCGAGCAGGATCTGGTAGGTGTAGAACGTCGTGCCGAAATTCCGGAACGGCGGCCACTGCACGCCGCTGTCCGGCGGCTCACGCGAGCAGGTCTGGCATTGCGTGCCGTTCTCGGAGGGCGCGCAATACGGCATCGAGCTGTTCTACCCCTACGACTTCGAGCTGCACGTCACCACGCGGGATGGCCAGCTGCATCTCGAT
>NZ_VKHP01000834.1 GCF_010811875.1 Bradyrhizobium uaiense | reverse complement strand
GGGAGGCAGTCTTGGGTGTGATGGATCGTTTGGTGTTGAGCGACGCAGGCTGGGAGCGGATGGCGCCGCTGATCATCGGCCGGCCTGACCAGAAGGGCTCGACTGGACGCGACAACCGGATGTTCGTTGAAGGAGTGCTGTGGATCGTGCGTACGGGGTCTCCCTGGCGCGATCTCCCGGAGGTCTTCGGCGATTGGAACAGCGTGTTCCGGCGCTTCAGCCGATGGAGCATCAAGGGTGTTTGGT
>NZ_VKHP01000833.1 GCF_010811875.1 Bradyrhizobium uaiense | reverse complement strand
ATGCTGATCTTCACCGCGCTGTCGGTCACGCGGGAGATCGAGCGCGGCACCATGGAAAGCCTGCTGTCGATGCCGATCAAGCCGGTCGAGGTGATGTTCGGCAAGATCATCCCATATGTGATGGTCGAGAACGTATAGCCGATCGACAGGTTGGTGGTGATGAACAGGGTGGTCAGCAGCCCCAGCAATGTGAGGCTGCCGAGCACCGGCACGCCGAACAGCAACACGCCGATCCCGATGATCAGC
>NZ_VKHP01000083.1 GCF_010811875.1 Bradyrhizobium uaiense | reverse complement strand
TCCTATGACAACATCGTCGATCACTGCTGTTACGCTTGGAACACTCTCATCGATCAGCCGTGGCAGATCATGTCAATCGCGCTCCGCGATTGGGCCTACATCGGTCGATCAATTTGAGGATTGGTATAAGTACACGTCTGCACATCGTCTTTCTATCGGCAAGCTCTCATCTTGCCGGGCCTCTACGAGATCGCTTGTTGCCTTCCTGATCGTTGACGTCTGGCGCGAGCCACTCCGTCAAAAGAATATCGATGTAGAGGCTGAAAAATTGAGCGCGTGGCCGATTTGGGGCGTGTACGTGATGCTTGTCGGGTGATCGATATAGGTCAGCCCCAAACTTGCGTATATTCCCGGACCAAGATGTGCGGTGTACGTCCCCGAAATGGCTTTCGCGTCGCGATGAACGAGATTGCCCTTGGCGGCCGCCGCGTCAACTGCCAAGTCGCTCCAGACTGTGTCGGTTGCAACAAGCGAAATTTGATCACTGGGCCGGCTGTCGAAAAGGCCCTTTGCGTAAAGTCGAACCTCATAATATTGGCTGACTTTATTGAGGTCGGGCGGAGCGCCCATGACGGAGAAGCCACCATAGATGCCGCGCGATGCCGCATCATGGACATTGCTCTGCCAGAACTGCCGGTCCGCCGCGACGTAATAGAGGCTATTATCGCCAGTTCTCGGCTGGGTTGGATTGGCCAAGCGTACGTAATGGCTGTTGTTGAAACCGACGCCGGCCCGTAACCACGTATCAAGTAAACCGGGAGCGGCGCTATTACGATAGCCGCTCTCGTCAAGCAATAGAAGGCCAGCGTTCGCGGTGCTCCAGTCTAGCCCGGTTGGATTCGCACTTATGTGCGCGAATACCCCATCCGGGCTGGTAGAGCGTTGGACGGATAGTTTGTTATACAGCCGATCATCAAAATGGTAGGTCACGTTCAGAGTTGGTGTCGGCGCGGGCGCGAAGTTCATGCCGCCTTGATATAGGACATTCGAGGACGGGCCGAAGACATTCGCCCCTGGATTTCCTCCGACGACCGTTCCCGCCAGCTCGTATGAGTTCATGAGGTAGCCAACTTTGAGCTCGAGCCTCCGATCCAGGAAGGTTTGGTAGTAGGCGATCGTATCGATTCCCAATCGGTCCGGACCGCCCGGCTGCCATGTCCATGATTGCTGTTCGGCTCCAACAATGATTTGGCCGTCGGGGATCCCATATCGGCTGAGATCGTAGGTCACCATCATGTAGTTGAGCGTGTAGAACGTCGGATTTTGACCACTATATTGCTGGTTGGCGATGGTGCTCTTTGCGGCGTTCGGCAGAAGATTGTTCACATAGGTATTCTGTGTCCAAGCAATGAAGCCGATCCCGATCTCGGCCAACGCGGATCTTATGCCTCCCTTGTCCTGGATCAAAGTATCGGCTGGGCCGGGTAGGTTGACCTCCAATCCCTTGATGCGAAGGGTGTCGAGCTTAGCGAATTGATCAATCTGGGGAGCAACCGGTGCAGGGCGAGCACCAACACGCATTGCTCGGTCTTGATTGATCTCACGGTCAGATTGGGTCTTCGTGCGTTTGGCTTTTCTCTTTGTGATCTCGCTCGCGGCGCCGCTTTTCTGAGTGGGCGTGTTGCTAGCTTGCGCCAGCGCTTCTCCGCTGGCAAGGCTGGCTGCCAGCACGCATGCAGTCGCCAGCTCCGCCTTTCTCATGCGTCGAAAGCCGAACGCTGGTCCTAAAGTTTGGCGCAGCGCGCCGGTCTGCCGATTTTGTACATCGTGAATGCCGCCGGAAGTGTTACTGTTCAGATCAATGCGCATAGAATCCCTCAGACATGGTTAGAAGCCCTGAATGCGCTTTCTTTGGCCTCGCGTGCGCAACTGGAGGATGACATCCATCGGATAATTCGATGTGATCACCTGCAAGATGCGATGAACCAACGGGGTTCAAGGTGCTGTTGCGCGGTGCGGAGCGAGATCAGGCGCAAGGCCTGCAGGCCAATATCGACGGAAGCAACTCTGATTGAAGTCGAGTGGAAGAGCGTCGGATTTGAAGGCTATCAGGGCCAGAATCGTCGCCCCTATGATGAGCCATCACTCGACCGTGCAAATGCTCGGGTGCGTTATGACTTTACTGCAATGATCAACTTTCATCGGCCTGCATTCGGGCGTCCGCTCAGTGTCAGATACGGCCAAGAGCATTGGAACGGTCGCTAAGCAATCGAACAGTTTCGGGCGCGGTCCGGTCTCCATCTCACTCGAGCCGAGAACATGGCTTCCGGATTCCGCGTAAAGAAGGTTCTCTGAGTTGCCTGACTATGGTCGTTCCTGGGCTTCGGACTGCTCTTGAGAGCGCCTGTTGTTCGCATGTTGGCGATCCTGCGTTGAAGAAATTAGTCGCTGGCAGCTAATAGCCGGCTCGACTGTCAGCTGGACGGAGGCAAGGGACGCGATTGCGACGCGCTCTCCGCTCACGATCTAGACAGTATCGAGCCAAACGCAGCCCATTCCGGCCGATAGTAGCAGGAGCTTTGGTCACGATTGAGAGGTCCGGGCGAGGCGGCATCTACACGGATCGCGCGAGCTATTGCGGTTCACTCGACATGCCGGCCTGTGTGCCAATCCGATAAGGGAAGTGATCGCTTCACAGGGCTCTTTCCTAAGGTGAGGCTCTGCTCAAAACGACATCGGTGAGCCAGTCAATAGTGACATAGCCTGACGCGTCCTGGTGCCGGTCCAGCAGGGCGTCAAGCTCCTTGGCGATGGTTGCGGCACCAGACCTAGCGATCGCAGTCCTTATGTGTCCTGAATCACAGTACCCGCGAAATTGCCGAGCAGTTATCGTCTGTTTCCATTCGAGCTTGTAACGGTCCACAGCCACCAAATCGTGCCGCGAACGGAGTTCCCCCTCGAAATCAGCTTTCGTATAACCGCCCCGGAAGTCAGAGTAGTGGTCTCGTCGAAATCCAGGAATGTGGCGCTCTTGAAGGCTAGCGAAATCGTCGAGAAATCTGCTTTCCTCGTGGCGGTGCTTGTTCTGTAGGAGAAGCAATGTTCCGTAAGGCTTCAGCACCCGTGCTGCCTCTTGGTAAAATACCGGCCGATCGAACCAGTTGGCCGCTGTTGCTGCCGCCACAAGTTCACATGAACGATCTGCGAGCGGCAGCATTTCAGCAAACCCCGCAAGGACCTCCAGGCCTCGGAACGCGGCCGATCGTTCCTTGGCAACGGCAGCCATATCACCGTTTGGTTCGATGCAGGTCAGGCGCTCAATGCTCGGGACTGACGCCATTAGCTGTCTGCTGAAAATTCCCGTTCCCGCGCCAATGTCTGCGGCCGACCGCAGTGGCGCAAGTGTCGAATGATAGTCCGTGAGGACATCAAAGACCGCGCGAGGATACCCAGGCCTATACTCATCGTAGTCCAAAGCGGCGCCGGTATAGAGCTGCCATGTCACCCGTTCATTCATAACAATCCTCAAGCGGAGAATTTGACAAACGATCGCCCTGCGTGCCCTCACGCGGATGGAAGGCCGAAACCGGAGAGTAGCCCCGAATCCATGTGATCGCGGGAGGGTTCCCGCGTGTTCGACCCGCGAAGATTGAAAGGTCTCTCGAGTGGGACGAATATCAATTCGCGATCCACGCCTTCTATCCTATCAAGCGGCGCTCAAGACGCGGACTACAAATATCAGTAGGTCAAGAGCAGGAGCACCTGTGCCGTTCGCGGTTGGCGCGCTAAGATGCCGCTAACGTCGCCCGCGATGGCAGCCGGTTCTTATGGGATGTTAGTGACGATAACTAGTTCTGCGTCGCATTGAGGACTTGGGATCGGCATTGTGGCAGTCCTGGGCTCAATGAGGACGCTTGATAGTCAGGACGACCCGTCCTGTGCATAATCGGTATTGCAGAAGACAGGAGTTCGCCATCGCTCATGTGCGGTATTGTTTCCAGTGGCGATCGCCCGGTAGATATCGATGAGCTGCCGTGTGATCGGCCCAGGTTGTCCACATCCTACCACCATGCGGTCGACCGAAGTCACCGGCGTGATTTCAGCACCGGTGCCGCAGTAGAACACCTCCTGCGCGAGGATAAGTTCCGTCCGATCAACATCGCGCTCAATGGTATCTACGCCGAGATACTCGCGTCCCAGCTGAATGACTGTCTGGCGCGTGATCGATTCCAGTATGTCGTTGGTTCCGCTTGGCGTGATCAGTTGACCATCGCGAACCATAAAAACGCACATTGCCGGCGCCTCCGCCAGTTTTCCCCTTGAATTGAGGAGAAAAGCCACGTCGTAGCCGTCGAGTTGAGCCTGCATCATAGCCAATCGTGCATTGTGATAATTTGCATTGCATTTGATGCGCGCGGGCATCACGTTATCAGGTATGCGCATCCAAGAACTAATATGAGCAGCAGCGCCTTCGATGGATTGCCGTGTGGTCTTACGGGGCAGCGCCGTAATTGCAGTCCCTACGGGTCCTTTTGCCGCCAACTCGCCCGCGCCGTCAATAAAGGCCATCAGCCGAATATGCACCGTCGTGCGGAATGCATTCGCCCGGCAGAGATGAATGATCGAATCGATCAGGGCATTGCTGGACACCGCTCGGTCGAACCTCATTGCTTTTTGCGAGAAGGCATATCGCTCGAGGTGCTCTGCGACGCGAAAGAGGTACAATTGTTGGACGTGTTCGTTCCAATAGCCGCGTATTCCTTCAAAGACACCAATGCCATATTTCGCCACGGGCGAGAATACATGCACCTTGGCGTCGTCCCATGGGATAATTCGGCCGTTGAGATACGCAAATTCCGGCGCCAACATTTGTGTTTACACCTATTCTGAGTCTGACCGAGAGGTTAAGCCCGGTCGAGCAGTAGGGCCGCAAGAATAGTCAGTCCACGCCGAAGATCCTCATGGGTTTCTGGAGCGACTAACGAGACTCTGATGTTGTGCTCGACTTCGATGCCCGGCGTCGCAAACACGCGCGGATGTCTCAGGCCTACGCCCTTAGTGCGAGCCGCTTGGACGAATGGCTCCGCCGTCCAGCGGGGTGGCAAATCAATCCACACATGCAACGATGAATCGTTCGTTCGCATCACAGCCAGAGGCCCAAGTATCTCCCGAGCAATGTCTTGCCTGGCCGCGATCTCGCGGGATATCTGTTCGGAAATGTGACTTGCAGCACCGCTTTCAATCAAGTTCGTGATAATCGCCGCGGACAACCCCGGTACAAACCAACTCGAGACACTTGGTATCGGTCGAAGAAGATCGGCAAGCTTATCTTCGGACGGAGCGATAAGATACGCAGTCCTCAATCCGATGCCCAAGCACTTTGAGGCGCTCATCAGGTACCAGGTGAGATCGGGCGCGACCGAAGCAATCGGAGGCGGCGCGTTCTTGGTTATAAGGCCATGCACGTCATCTTCGATAATCGGGAGTGCGTACTTGCGCGCTACTCGAGCAAGCCTCTGTCTCCGCTTAATCGACATCATTGAAGTGGTAGGATTGTGACCTGTCGGGTTGATGTAAACTGCCGTCAGCTTATGAGCTTTGCACACTGACTCAAGAGAATCGTCCCGCATGCCCTCTTCATCTATGTCAATAGGGACAACGCCAATCCGGCCCAGCATTGCGAGTTGCCCGATCGCCGCATAGGTCAGCTTTTCCGCGGCAATTGCAGTCCCTCGGGGACCGAGACGGGAGAACAGCACCATCAGCGTGTTCTGAGTGCCCCCTGTCATCAATAAGCGAGCAGGATTGGGAACCGCGCCAAGCCGGCATCCCAACCAATTGGCTGCAGCCTGTTTGTCACGCGCACTCCCGTGGAAGCGATGGCGTTGTATTGTGCTCGCAAGATCCGGTGCTGCCGCCACCGCAGTGAGACTTCTTTCGACATGTTCCCGGAAAGCCGGCACGTGCGGAGCCCATGTCCGCGTCATATCAATCGGCGCCGTCGTGCTATCAGACACTTGGCTTCTCCTCGTACGCCGGATACCGCATCACTTGGGCTCGCTCGATGACGCCGGCCGGACCCACGTGCAGCGGCGAGCTTTATGGGCAAAGGTATGGAGATGAAAGTCAATAAGAGGTGCTGCAAGGACGTCGTTCTGCGGCCCCGGATCACCAGTCATCACAAGCTGCCGTCCAAAAGAACAGATCGCACTCATGGCGTGTACCTCCGGCGCGTTGACAAGTTCAGGGCAATCTTCATACGCGGAGCTCTCCCACAAATTGCTTGCCGATTGCTTGAAGAACACTATCCAATGTATTCCGCCTTTTGCTCGCGGCCGGCAAACAGGACATCTAAATGGCACCTTTCGATGAAGGTACCAGCAGGCGACAATTGATGAAGTAAAGAGCGAAGTTGCTTATCGAATTCGTCTCTTCTCTGGGTTAGTACACCGGGGCAGGCCTTCGATGTAGAGTACATATACTGGACGAGTTTCTCAGCAGTCCATGATATGACATAGGGGATGTTGCTTCTTGTGATGTTCGCAAATGCTGATCGGCGCAGAACAGCTTCGTTGTCCATAGGCAATTCCCGTCGCTTGTCAGAAGGTCCGGCTGGAAAATAGCCTCCCCACCAGATACGCACGAAGTCCCAAATTCTGTTCCACCAATCATTCGGTGTGGCCTCGTCGCGAACTCTTGTGATGATTGCAACCTTACCGGAAGATAGCAGACTACGATCAAGTTTCTCCAAAACGACCGAGCGATCCATCCAGTGAAAGGCACCCGCGATCGTGGCGCCTTGGTAGCCGGCCAAACCCGGACCGATCTCCTCGGCGCTGCTTTCGACCAGCGAAATGTTGCGCAGGCCTCGTTCCGAGGAAAGCCGCTCGGCCTCGTCCAGCATGGCGCGATTTGGATCGACACAGTCCACATGTGCAATGCCTGGAGCAAGTCCAAGGCCGATCTGTCCAGTGCCACATCCAAGATCAAGGACCCGGCTTTCAGGCGTTAGAACAAGGTGTTCGCGAAGCGACCTGAAGAGTGCTTGCGGATACTCAGGTTGGTAGCGGGCATAGTAAAAAGCGGCTCCTTCAAAGATACTGCTTGCCAACATTCCGCTCTCCTTTCGGTTGGCCAAACCGGCGTCGGCTCCTGTCTCTGCCAGCTAAGTCTCGGAGGAATGCGCCGATCCAGAGCTCCGTACTTATACCTTCCGCGCCGGACTTGTTTAGCTTAGACCCCGCAATGTCAGAACGGATGAGGCGACGACGGCGAATATTGAGATCGCGAGGTACATGGTCACATTTGGCGCCAAGACGCGGATCGGCGCGACGTGTAGTCCTGCAAGGAGTATGAACGTGCCGAGCGTGAAGTGTACGATTAGCTCGTCGGAAACTGTAGGTCGGGCAAGGAAAATGACCGCCATAACAGGAATGTCGTATGATAGCGGTAGTCCTAAGAAATCCCCGTTACCTGAGCGGCCGAAATTGGCAAAGTAGCTGAGCCTAATTGCTCCTGCTGCGAGCAGCGCGGTCGCAGTTACCAGAGCAAAGACGGAGGCACTGCTGAGCTGGATGACGATGACCGCGGGCAAGACGGCGCCGTAGATGATATCAGCAAACCCGTCCAGACTCTTTCCCATCTTGGCAACATCTGGGTGGCGATGTTTCGTGCGCGTGGCCACGATTCCGTCGAGATGGTCGGACAGGACAGCCCAAAGGGCTGCTGCTATCGACAGTTCAAGGCGATTGGATACGGCAAGAAAAAGACTGACGGACGAAAAGACGAGGCCGCCAGTCGTTATGGCGTTGGCTGGATCCCAGAGGTACTTGAGCATCGAATCGTCACCTTTCGCGAGGGAGGCCGCGGCCTTGAATTCCTCTGAAAAGCTGCTCTGCGACCTGTAGATCTTCAGGGGTGTCGATTTCGTACCACCTAACATGGTCGCAACGCGCCGGGGCGAGCTGCAGGCCGCGGAATTCAACCAGGTACGAAAGAAGCTGCTCAGTGTAGGCCTGGGTTACTCCCGATCCTATGATCTCGTCCAGCGCTGGAACAATCGTGGCCTTGAGCGTCGACGCTGAAAGGCGCAACAGGTTCATCGTTTTGAAAAGCCGGGGTCCGTTAGAGGTTAGGTTTGCTCCGGTTTGCCTCATGCGAAACTCCGAGATGAGGCCACAATCCGTCAACACCACCGCCGATCCTTCCATAGAGGCGTCGAAAGGAGCGATTGCTGCTACGTCGGTCGCCGCATTGTGCAGCAGATGACGCAGCGCATCCTCCTCGAAGAACACATCGCCTTCAAGGACAAAGCAATCGCCGGAAAGCAGCGCGTCGCGGGCGAGCCAAAGTGAATAGGCGCTACCCGTATGATCGTACGCCAATGATTCCACGTACTTGATCGCGACCATGTTAAAGCGACGACCGCACGCGTATTGAATCGCATCCTTGCGGTAGCCGACCACGAGAGTGACCTCTTCGACGCCGACGGCTTCCAGAGCTCCAAGAGCGTTGTGGAGAATTGACGTGCCATTGACTTCGACCAGGGGCTTCGGTCGCATATCCGTCAGCGGCCTCAGGCGAGAGCCGACGCCGGCAGCAAGAATGACTGCTCTTTTGGGGCCCTCCGCTGTCATTTGACTGCTGCAGCCATTGACGAGATTAGCGGTTGATGCGTGCGAACGGCATACGACGTATAGCCGGAGATTGGAGTGGGGCAGCCAGCCACTGGTGGTCTAAGCTCCCGAACATGGCTATGAACGAGCTTGCTGGAGCGTGACGGGATGAAGGTATTGCGCTTCAGCTCTGGCGAGTTCATCGTAGTCGAACATGTCAAAAACCTCTTCGAGCGTTGCGATATCCGGCTCAATTGTTGTCGCATTCTCCTCAGCGAAGAGGCGATCGCACACCTGGCGCATCGCTGCGACCGCCGCCCGCATCGAATGATTGGCCCAGATGACAGTTGAGATACGGGCTCCGCGATACGCGCTAGTCGGAGTCCGATAGTATTTCGTTGGAACGATCACGACCGGCGACTTGTCTTGCCAAACGCGTGCGAACGAGAGAACGTCGTCCGCCGAACTGCTTCGGGAATGGATAAGGATGGCGTCAGCGCCGGCTTCCGTATATGCGTGAGCGCGTGAGATGGCCTCGTGCATTCCGTGTCCAGCGATCAAAGCTTCAATGCGGGCGACGACCACGAGGTCCTTCCCGATCGTGTCCTTGACAGCGCGCAACCGACCACAGAACTCGTCTATATCAGCGAGGGGGTGATGGTTGCCAACAAATGAGTTCATTTTCGGAAAACAACTGTCTTCCAGTGCAACGCCGGCAGCACCGCGCTCTCGAAGCTTGCGTGCGAGCAGTCGCGCATTGTTGAAGTTGCCGAACCCTCCGTCGCCATCGACCAGCACAGGCAGGCGGCTCGAGTCTACAATGCGCTCAACGGCATCAACAAGCTCACGCCATGATGCTTCATTGGCGTCGCGATAGCCGAAGGAGCAGGCAATGGAGAGGCCAGAAGCCCATAAGCCTTTGAAGCCCGCACGCTCGGCGATTGCGGCCGACAGGCCGTCATGCGCCTCCATAAGGAAGGAGAGACTGTCGCTGGAACAGACTTCTCTGCGCAAGGCATCAGCAGGAGAGAGAGCGAGTGGTCGATGACGGCTGCCGGCCAGGAGAGAATCTGAGTTTTCTTGCATACAAACTCCCGGAGGGCTGAGCCGGTCAACGTTGATCGCTCCAGAAGTGGCATACGTGGATGATCTCGATCAATTGCTGAAACTGGTAGGTGACACGCCGGAGGTGAGCGCCAGCCTCAAGGGGTTGAACGGAATCGCTGGCGATGCCGAGCATTGCCTCCCGAGGAACGGAGGTGTTCCAGACCAAACCGTCGTGCGAAGCCGTTGTGCCTGGCTTGGGCGTTGCGGACATATTCCCCGGCGCGACCTGCAACAATGCCTCCATCGGGCCAAACCCGGCCTATGGCCGCAGCAATATCGTCTTACAAGAATGAGCTCCGTCGCTCATCGATCGGTACCAATGTAGAGTTCAATTTCCCGCGTCACCTCGATAATACGGTCTGAATGGCCACCGTTCTTGAAGAGTGCATACTTCAGAGCTTGCGCGCGGCTAACGAACAAGCCACCAAACACGCCCCGTTGCTCGCAGGCAACCCAATTACCGACCCGATTCCTACCTAGATAGACGGTCCGTGCGGTCGACTTGCGTGAAGGGAACCAGAAGGGCGACGCCATCATGTCCTCTCACCAAACGACAGTTTAGACATACGTGAAAGCCAAAGAGGCGGTACACCAACGCGCATCGCGAATAGGTTGCCGAATTGTCCGGTCACTTGGGTTGCGGAGTGAGAGCGAGGACGAAATCACATCGGAGCTCTTTTTCTCCAAATGGGAGCCGGCTCGATCCGCGCGCCTGATCGCTAAAGGAATACTCCGATGGCGAACGACGTTCTCCTACCAATTCTGGCGAAATGGCAGAGTCTGCGATGAACCAACGGACTAGGAGCGCAGCCAAAGAGGCGAAAGCTGAATGGTCGCCTTGGCCGATGATGCTATTTTGGCCGGCGTGATCTGCTGCCAAGAGCCGCATTGCCGCGCCAAGCAGGGCGGCGCCGCTAGCCAGGACTCCAACGGCTTACCTGCTAGGCGGGGCGGCTTTTGTGGGGCTTGGCGCCCACATGGGCGTTAAGCTGCCACGATCCAGAACGAGCCGATTGAAACCGAGCTGATGTGCGCCGCATTAGTCACGAATGCCTGATAGCTCCAAAGGCGCCCAGGGGATATGATGGCTGCAGTACGGTTGACAACGCATTCCGTTGGTCCGATCGGAAAGGTCGAGTGTTGGTTGGGCATGCGCCCAGACGCTAATGTGCGCCGATGTCGAGCCCTCAGGTGCAATAGGCCATATGCATGCGCCAGCATGGGTCCGACTCCTTAGCTCCTTCGAGCACGAGTATGTGGCCGTCTCCGTGGCCCGATGAAGCTCAATTCGCTTGCCGACTTATCCAGGGCGCGGCAGCAAGGCCCACCGTTGTGCTCGCCTGGGTCAGGCCCTTCTTCAATTTACGAGAGTATCGATGCGCGAGAGACTGCCGAAGCAAATCTGACGATTTGTCCGTCAGCTGGCCTCGAATACACCTAACAGCCAGACGGCCGCGCAGGACAAGATTGAAGCCGAGATTGGAGTGGCCAACCGCCGAGCAGCAGTCATTGCTCCCGTTGGTTGCATCAGGTCATCAGCGTCTGGCGTCGCCAGCTCTCGACGGCCTTGTCGAGAGCAGCCGCTGCCTTCGCATCTGCCCACCGGTCCCAGAATTCTATCGTGCCGCTGAGCGGTTCGTTGCGCGGCTTGGCAATGCGGATCCGCGTCGGCAACAAAATCGCATCACCCACCACAAGAGCCTCGCCGGTATCCAGGACTGGAAGCAGGTCGCCAAACCCGCCCAGACTGTCGGGAAGCAGGCGGCGGACCACCGTCTGATCGTCACCATTGGTAAGCCGCATTGCGATCAGATTGTTGCACTGGCTGACGACTGTGCGGTTCACCTCGGCCGGCCGCTGACTGATCACGACCAGGCCGACGCCATATTTGCGGCCTTCCTTGGCAATACGCTCAAATATCGCGATCGCATTCTCAGCAGCTCCGGAGCTCGCATCCTGGGGGATGTAGAGATGCGCCTCGTCGCAAAAGAGGGCCACGGGATGACGGGCGCCCTGTGCGCTCCACTGCTGCACGTGAAAGACCATGCGCCCCACCATTCCAACGATGAGCGGCAGAATGTCCGATGGCACTTCTGAGAAGTCTACGACCTTTACACCGCCATGGCCGTCCTTGGCCGCGCTGCTGCCCAGTAGCAGGGTCACAACTTCCTCCAGCCAGCCATAGCTGTCCGCAACGCCTGCAGACGGGAAAAGAAACCCAAGCCGACGATCGGTGCGCTTGCCCTCGAAGCGCTGGATTAGGCGGCTGAGCTTGCCATGAAAGTCACCTTGCTTCTCGGTCCGCGCTCCCGGCACCATTTCAGTGTTCAGCCGGTTAAGCTCCGCAAGGACATGATCGAGTGCGAATGGGACGGGGCTGTCGATCGTGAAATTGGCGAGCACATCCTTGTGCCCCCCTGCCGTCAGAAAAGCGGTTTTCGCATCGACGATGGCCCGCGACATCAGCATGGCTTGGTTGGGCGCGGTCACGTCGGTGCGATCAACGAACATCGAAATAAGTGCTTCGTAGCTCATGAGCCAATAAGGCAGATGCAGTACACCGTCCGATAAGCCTTTGCCGGCCTCGATATCAGCTGGGCCGGCGACACGAAGATGCACGAAGCCGTTGCCGGCCATAGATCGGTACTCGCCATGCATATCGAACACGATGGCGTTTGCACTCGTAAGCTCGGCCACTTGTTCAAGAAGACGGGCAGTTGTCCAGGATTTGCCGGACCCGGTGCTACCAACGACAAGCGCGTGGCGCTGAAATAACCTATTGCCGTTCACATAGGCTTCAGCATTGGGATCAAGCGTGTAGCAACCAAGCGACAGACGCTGGGATCCGGCGGTCACCTCGGAAATAACGCCCATAAATCGGGTGAGCCGTTCTCCCTCGAGTGCAAAGCAGCATGCATCGATTTCCGGAACGGTTTCAAGGGTACGTCGGAATACGTTGGAGTGGAGCCCGTCTCGATCGATCAGCGTCCCAATCAAGGCAATGCGGACCAGGTTTACTTCGGGGAGGGCCTCCTCCGCGCGCTCCAGGTCAGCCACTTTCGCCTGCTCGAGCGCCGTGCGTGTAATCTTGTGGATGACGCCGATCAGCTTGTGACCGGCCAAACTGCTTTGCAGTGCCACCAGCCGATTAACCTGGAGCGCACGCAGCGAGTCAATGTCGTCGACCCGGACGATCACGGTTGCAGTGTCGACCGATTGAACGCGCCCGAGCGCCTCTTGATCAGCAAAGTCCAGGATGCTCATGGGCGGATTCCTATCATGTGGTCCAGAAAACAATCGAGACGCCACAGGGGCTTATCGACATCGAAGCCGGTCGGGAAGTGGTGCATGTACGCACGTGAGCCGGCGGGGCCGCTTTCGATGGCCAGATAGCGCCGACACCGTCCGCTGGCCAGGAAAGCCTTTGCGCTCGCAGTCAATTCCTTTGTCACGACGACCAATGGCACGGAATCACGGTCGCAGCGTTCAATGAGCTTGGTTTGGACGTGCTCGTCATTGAAGCCGTAGCCGACACAGAAATAGGACCGGGCACTATCCAGCGCTTTATCGCTACAGCCGAGGATCGTGCGGAAGGGCTCGCCATGGGTTAATCGGTATTTGTCAATGCCAGGCGTGATCATGAGTGGCGCATAATTCGCTGGGATCGCAAGTGCGCTTCTCACGCCGACAATCTGGTTGGCTGCATCCTGGAACCAATCGAGCGATCCATGGACCTTCCAAACCGCCACTGTGCGCGATGGCCGCCCGTCGACCGTCACGCGCGTGTTCGGAGCTCGTGCCCGACTTTGCAGGTAGCCATAGTTGAAACCGGTGAACGTGCTGACCTCAGCCGCGTCGGCTGCATATTCTGCCAACCGGTCGTAGTTGGGCGTCACAACGTGAATGGTGGTATGTGTACTATCGAACAGGTGCCGATAGAGCCTGGTGAGCGGCAGAGCGTGCCGATTGGCCAGTACCAATGCGAGGACAGCCAGATCGGAGGGCAGTAGAAAGTCTCGGGCGAGGCGCGCTACGAACAATGTTTGGCGATCGGTCGGGCGGACTGCTTGGAGTGCGCGTTCAAGGTCGCGGCCAGCTTTCAGCTCGCCAAGAAACGAGGACCATTCACAATTCTCTCCAACCGTCCAGTCGGCTGGACGCGAGGCCTCGGACAAATGCGCCGCCAAGGCACCCATGCCAGGCACACCATGGGCTGCTGAGGCTCCGCTTCCAAGGATGATGACCGGCGTCAAACTCAGCGCGTGCTGCGCAAATTCCTGCGCGATATCTAACTCGCTCTTCGCCGCCATGCCCGCTCGCAATCACACGGATGAGGTCGCGTTGAGCGTAAGAGAAACTTGCAGCGCGCGCAGAGCGTGCTTGGTGTAGCTGAAGGGCTCGGGTTTGACGCCAGCCTGCCACATCGGAAGATGCAAACTGGCTTTCACGTGTTGTTAGCTCACATGGTCTTCTTTGAGAGTGCGGACTGACGAGGCGGCATAGGCGGCCGAAACGAGCTTATAGCAACAGCATGCCTTTTCTTCGAGCGCTTTGGGTTCATCGACCTGCAAGACGCCGCGCATCTTGCGAATCAGCCCTTGCTCCTCAAAACGGGTCAACGTTTCTGTGACCCCTGCGCGGCGCAGTCCAAGCACCGAAGAAAGGTAATCGTGGGTGACTGGTAGCACACGAGCGTCAATTGCTTCGCTGGCGAGGCAAAGCCAGCTGGCCAGGCGCTGCTCACGATGGTGCCGGACCCCGCATAAGCCTGTCTGAACGCACTGAAATGTCAGCGCTTGGATGTAGTCAAACAAATTGTCTCTGATATCCGGATGCGCCTTCATGATACGGCGCAAATCCTCGACGCGAAGTCTATGCGCGGTTCCAGGGAAGACGACTACGGATTGATGGGTTGAAAGATGTCCTCCCCACAAAAATGAAGTGCCGACCACGCCGCGGTAACTTATCACTGCGGTCTCGAGCATACTGCCTGCGGCAACGACTCTCAGCGAGACGAGGCCGCTCTCTATAAAGTAGACGTGCTCGACCGGCCTTCGTGGCTCTTGCAGAATCATGCGTTCTTTCAAGACGACCGGCTCGAGACACTCGCCGATTGCTGCAAGCTGTCGCATGCAAAGACGGGCCAGGATGACGTTCTTTACAAAGGGCCGCTTCGCAGAACGTACTGGAAGGGAAAGCTGAGGCTCGGGTCGTGTGCCCGGCGGCTGCTTGAGAACTCTATCTTCAGAGCACTCAAGCACTTCCAGGACGGCGGGCGCGCGGTCGGTCATGGTCCCTCTCCTGGCAGTAGGCATTTGCTTGCCTCCGCCTGACCGTAACGAGAACGTGATTGCGACTATAGCAACATCTCCATCTTGAATTGATGCGACGAGTAACCCATCGGCGCCCGATTCCCGCGTTGAGGAGCCCGTCTTCGACGAATTTCGACGAATGCGTTTGCGCCGGCTCCGTACTCAACTGCGCGCCAATTCCTGCTTTGAGCACCTTTTCGCCGGCAAATAGATTGGGTCCACAACATTGCCGCATGATCGGGCGGCCACTAGAGCCGTTTCTAAATCATGGTCGTTTCTCAAGAAGCCTGGTTGTCCTAACAAAGCAACGGAGAGCGAAACGGTAGATTGAACGCTCAATAGCGCGCAAGTTCACGCAGGTGCAATCAATCGTCTGGGAGAAGCTCGACCGGAACAGCGAATCCGACTTTGACGCGATCCAATATGACCATGCTCTTGAAACCCTTGATATCGCGATTTTCGTAGAAGAAACGGCGCGTGAACTCCTCGTATTCCTCCATCGATCGGGCGGTTATGTACAAGACGAAGTCGGCATCGCCCGTGACATAAAAGCCATTAACGACGTCGATTGATGATTTGATAGCCTTTTTGAATCTGTCGATGATATCGGCGCTTTCCCGCTCCAAGGTCACCAGTGCAAGAACTTGAATCGGTCGCCCAACGGCTCTCGGCGATACAACCGATACATCGGCTTGGATGATGCCTTCCGAGCGGAGTCTCTTTAATCGTCGTTGGCAAGCAGTGGGCGAAAGGCCGGCCATCTCGCCGATCACATCTGAAGTCAAACGGTTATTCTTTTGCACGATCTCGAGGATGCGTGCATCTATCCGGTCGTATTGCATGACAATCTCCAGCCTGAGATGAATTTCACCGCGAGATGATCACTCAGCGCAGGAAATCCTCCGGGTGGAAAATACGAGGAAATTTTCCGAGACAAAGCCCAAGTTTGACGGGTCCTGTCACATAGCAACTTCCGACCAAGGATGAGGGCGCTGCTCGGGATCAGCCGCTCGACAGGGAGCTGCTCGCCGTCTATTGGGTGTTTAGGTTTCGTTTTCCGCAAAGATACGAACCAAAGCGAAGCCGGGGCGCAACCAAGCGCGCCGAATGCGTGCAATTGGATCACAGAGCGTGCGCGGATCGCCATGCTCGCCGCACACCTAATCAACGAAGTCAGATGCAATCTTCGCCGAAAAGGGTGCGAGAGCATGTGGTGGGATCCGTCGAGTTATCGCTTGGCGCAGGTCCGCATCTGGGAGAGAGCCCGGGTTTGTAAGCCGATCGCTTGAACAAGCTTCTGCAGCTGGTTTCGATTTTGGGCGCATGGACGCGCCGCGGGCGGGCCAAATCGGCGAATTGATGGCCGGCTATATCGTATCTCGAGACGCTTCGCTCCGTGCGGACGCCGGCAATCAAGATCCGCGCGATAGGGCGGTGAGCATACCACAGATGCGGGCGTTATCCAGATGAATGGCCGTAGCTCCTGGCTTCTCCATTGCATCGAGGGCCATCGAGTCTCGACACGTCAGCAATGCGTCGCTTGCATCGGACTGAACCGAGCAAACTGAGGTCGTCTCGCCTCCAAATCCGACATCCGGCAGCTCCTTCGACGACCTCGCCTCCAATCCTGGATGGATAAAGCAGTCTGGCCACTTGGCTCGACCGGTCAGCTTCCCGAAAGCTAGCCCTGCCACCCTGGCGTCGTGGGGATATTTCTCGGGGCTGATCTGCGACTGAATCAAACGCAAACATCGTCAAACGGAGTTTTGAGATGGTTCGAATTCATGATGCGCTCTACATGGCAGCCTTGGCTTATGGCAGTACATCAGGCGCTGCCCAGCAAGATGAAACCATAAACCAGCCCGCCTTTGACCAGCAACTGGACGAGATACCGCCGGAGCTGGATGAACCAGGCGGTGCAGGTTCTGCCCATTCTATTGCTTCGGACGAGGTGGCAGATGTGGTCAACCAGCAATCTGATCTGAAGCTTGTCGTCATTTCTAACCGCATTGCACCCTTCGACCCCAATAAACCCCAGACCGGTGGCCTCGCCGCGGCCCTCGAGCCGGTGGTAGAACGTTGCGGTGCGGTTTGGGTGGGGTCTTCGGAGGAATGCGGCGACGGGACCGAGCGGCCCCTGCGACTGGAGCCCACCGGCACAGGCTATGTCTCCCGGCTCGATCTGCCGGCCGCTGACCATCCTGGCTACTATCGGGGATTTTCGAATTCGACGCTGTGGCCGGCATTGCACTCCCTGCCGGACCGGATGTCGGTCTCGGAAGACGATTATGACAGCTATCAGAGAACCAACGGCTTTATTGCGCGTGCCGTCTTCGACGCCCGAGATCGGGACGTATTCTGGGTGCATGACTATCATTTGCTCCCGCTCGGAGCCCAACTGAATGAGCTCGGCATCGAGCGGCCGGCCGGCTTTTTCCTTCACACGCCGTGGCCCGCGCCCGATATGGTCGAGCGCGTGCCCAATCATCTCGAACTGATGAAGTCGACGCTGAAGTATGACCTGCTCGGATTCCAGACGAACCGAGATATGAACAACTACTCGGCGTACCTCCGAACCCATTTCGGACTGGAAACCAGGGATGGCATCGTCACCACGGAGCGCGGTCAGACGCGACTGAAAAAGTTCCCAATCGGGATCGATCCCAGGCAGTTCGCAGACTATCTCGCTGCAGATCTCTCTCCTGCAGAGCAAAAAAAAGTCTCGTCATTGTTGCAAAACTTCGAGGGATCCAAGTTTGCGATCGGCGTCGACCGGCTCGATTACACGAAGGGTATCGACAAGCGGGTCGAAGGGTTCAATCAGCTTCTAAGGACGGAACCCCACAGCATCTCGCTGTTGCAGATCGCACCGTCCTCACGCGCCGATGTCGAGCAGTATCAGAAGTATAAAGAAGACGTGGAGAGCGCGATCAACCGGGTCAATGCCGAGCATGGCACAGACAGGTGGAGGCCAATCCACTACAAGAACGATTCGTTCAGCCAGGCGGCACTCGCGCGGCTTTACCGCGCCGCCCATGTCGGCGTCGTGACCCCGTTGCGCGACGGCATGAATCTCGTGGCGAAAGAATATGTTGCGGCACAAGACCCGAAGGATCCCGGCGTGCTGGTCCTATCCAAGTTTGCGGGCGCAGCTGAAGACTTCAACGAGAACGAAGCACTTCTGGTGGATCCGAACCACCCTGAAGAGATCGCAGCCGCTATTTCGAAGGCGAGTCACATGCCGCTTGAAGAGCGTGTCACCCGCTGGCGCTCGATGATGGACAAGATTGAATCCTATACCATCCACGACTGGGCGGCGGACTACGTTAGCGAACTGGACAAAAGCCGCGTCACTGTTCCAGCTGATCAGTTCCACCATCTCGGTCTTGGCTGGACCAACGAAGCTCAAATGCCGCTGTACCAGAATTATGCCACGGCTTTGACTGCTTTCAACGATGTCGACCCCAGGGATACCGCCTTGAAGGAGGCTGCCTATGCAAATGTTGAGTCAAGCAGTGAGGCGCTGGCGACTCCACTGATGCATACGCAGAACAGACTCTGGGTCCTGCCGGCACCGGACAGCTTCGCCTAGTTCTGCTCGCCTAACAGTCCGATGCCGAGGAGGACTGACGGGGCGAACAGCACACGGCGGATTGCGCTTCTGGTGCAGGCGAGAGGCACAATACAGGTCTGGCGGCTGGCGCGATGCCTTCGGCCCGCGCTGGCCCGCATGATGAATGGAACGTCTCAGCGGATCCTTACAGTCACGAAACGGAGATCGCCACGCGCACTGCCCTCAGCTTGATAGCGATCTGGCTGCTGATCAACGTACTGCTCTATGTCATGCTGACGCGCGTCGACAAGTCTGCCCGATGATATAGCTCGGAAGATTGTACCTCGCATTTGGAGGTAAGCGTTCCGACGGCGGGCGGCGAGCGGTCCTCTGTTCCGGAACTTGGCCGCAAAAGATCCGACGGTGCTGTCTGACACTCGGTCTTGCCGACATCGCCTGTCTGCTTGGCAACCAATGTCGACAAGCGGACACCGTCGTGCAGCCCTAAGCGGCTGAAACTTGCGGCGCTTTGGTCGGCATGCAGCTTGCAGTGGACGGTCCGCGAGATAGCGCGAGCCGAGCCATGTCATGCGTTGCGTACTTTCCGCAGCTTCTGCTTGACGCGCCAGGCCCGTGTGGCCGCACGACCTCAGCCGGAGCAAGTCCATGAACACGTCAGCCCTCTCCGCAGCGCTGCTTTCGATTGCCTGCTTCACCTCCGCTGCGCTTTCACAGGAGCGTTCACTTTCAGAGGAGCGAAAGGCTGCGGCGGTCACTGAGGATCCATTCCTCTGGCTCGAGGAGATCGAAGGACAGGGCGCATTGGCATGGGCCCGTGCCGAGAACGAGAAGACGCTTGGGGTACTCCAGGCTGATCCCCGCTATCGGGTCTTCTACGAACAGGCGCTCTCTATCTTGCAGGCCAAGGATCGAATTCCATATGTCTCCCTGGGACGTCACGGGTTGGAGAATTTTTGGAAAGATGAGGATCATGTGCGCGGCATCTGGCGGCGCACCACGCTTGAAAGCTATCGTCGCCAGGACCCACGGTGGGAAACCATCCTCGACGTGGACGCCTTGGCGGTTGCCGAGAACAAGAACTGGATCTTTCAAGGCGCCAGCTGCCTTCCGCCTGAAGAGCGCCTTTGCCTGATCTGCCTTTCAGACGGGGGCAAGGATGCCGCGTTCCTACGCGAGTTCGACCGTGAGGCAAAGCGCTTCGTTGCGGACGGCTTTTATCTTCCAGAGGGCAAACAAAGCGTCAGCTGGGTCGATCGGGACACGCTCCTTGTTGCAGGCGACTGGGGCGAGGGCTCCTTGACGGAGGCCGGCTACCCCTTTGTGGTCAAGGAGCTCAAACGCGGTCAGCCGCTCAGCGAGGCGCGCGAGGTCTTTCGTGGCGAGCCGAACGATGTTCGGGCGGTGCCCTTGGTGCTTCGAGACAATGAAGGTCATGTTCATGCGACCGGGGTCATCCGAGCGATCGGGTTTTTCGAGCATGAGTGCGTGCTCTTCCGCCCCGATGGGCTCGTCAAACTCAATCTGCCGAAGAAAGCGGAGATCGTAGGCCTCGTGAATCATCGCCTGCTTGTGAAACTTGACGAGGAGTGGACGCCGTCGGGTGATGTCAACTTTAGTGCCGGTTCGCTGATTTCGTATGACCTGACCGAATGGAAACAGGATCCGCTGCGCGCCAAAGCCTCGCTTGTCTTCAAGCCTGGGCCTCGTCAGGCCCTGAGCGGGCTAAGCTTCACAAAGAACCTGTTGATCTTGACGATCTTGGATAACATTCAAAGCAAAGCGTTCGTGTACAAGTATAATCAGGGAGCTTGGTCGGCGACACCAATCCCGCTACCAGAACATACAAGTGTTGGAGTGACAGCCGCCTCCGACGAGGCGGATCAGGCCATGTTCGCCGTCTCAAGTTATCTCACGCCAACGTCGCTCTGGTATTTTGATGCCGAAACTCAAAAACTCGAGGAGTTGAAGACGACACCTACTGCGTTTGATGCGTCCAAGCATGTCGTAGAGCAGTTCGAAGCGACTTCGCGTGATGGCACGTCAATTCCCTATTCCTTGGTGCTACCGAAGAACGCAAGGTTTGACGGCGCCATTCCGACCCTTCTTTATGGCTATGGCGGGTTCCAGGCTTCGCTTCTGCCCTCTTATCTAGGCCCTGTGGGGCGGCTCTGGCTCGAACAGGGTAATGCCTATGTCGTTGCAAATCTGCGAGGGGGCGGCGAGTTTGGCCCGCAATGGCATCAAGCGGCCCAAGGCGCAACGAAGCAGACGACGTGGGATGATTTCATCGCCGTTGCCGAGGACCTGATCCGCCGCAAGATCACAAGTCCGCGCCGGCTCGGCGTCATTGGCGGCAGCCAGGGCGGGCTGCTCGTTGGCACCGCAATCACCCAACGTCCCGAGCTCTTCAACGCGGCGATCATTCAGGTACCGCTGTTTGACATGCTTCGATACACCAAATTGGGCGCCGGCGCCTCCTGGATCGGCGAATACGGCGATCCCGATTTTCCCGAGCAGCGCGCGTGGATCGAAGCCTACTCGCCCTATCAGAAACTAGTGCTGGGCAAGCCATATCCCGCGCCTCTAATTCTGACCTCCACCAAGGACGATCGTGTGCATCCCGCGCACGGCCGCAAGGCTGCAGCAAAGCTCGCCGCCCTGGGCCAGCCTTACTTCTACTACGAGAACATCGATGGGGGGCACAGCGCGGCGGCCAATCTCATCGAAACGGCGCGTCGACTAGCGCTTGAATACACCTATGCATCGAGGCGGCTTTGTTCTGAATAAACCGGCGGACGGGCCAATCGAACCAGGCTCCAGATCATTCACGATCCCTGGTTACCGCGCCCGCCGGCTGAATCATCGAGCCGAGATGCGGGGCGATACACAGAACCAGCCAATCGACGGACCGGATGCTGCAGAGTTTAACGGGACTGGACGAATTCCGACAACGCTGGAGGTGCTCGAACGCAAGCCCGCAATTTCCAGTTCGTCATGCAATATGGCTGGCCAGGCGCCTGCCCATGAAGGGTCGGCGTTTTGCTGAGCCAAATTGACCCATGAGTTGGCGTTCTAAATCTCAAGCTCGTTCAGGCTTTCTGGAGAAATCGCGCAGCGATCGACCCTGCGTCGAATGATATGGAATCTAACTGTGCCTCAGGGATACCGGATCTCAAGTGGTTATGTGCCAGATCGATAGGTCGACCGGCTGGGGCAGGGAGCCAGGCCGTTGAGTTCGCCGTGACAGGCAGATCCGAAAGAAGTCTCAGTCGTGGGCGGTCCCGGCAGTAAGCGATGGCGGTTGTCGAAGCTGCAGAGAATCGGCGCACACTGCAGGGCCCCACAACAGCTATCCCAGTGGGAGGCAGGAAAGAAAGATGCGCAAGCTACCGATCCTGAAAAGCCTCCATCTGTTTGAGGCAGTCAGCGAGTTTCCAAGCTTCTCAAGGGCAGCCGAGCGGCTAAACATGACCACCGGCGCGGTAAGCTACCAAATGCGTCTGCTTGAGGATTGGTTCGGCAGGAAACTATTCGTGCGCCATAGTTCGGGCGTGCGGCTGACATCCGACGGCGAACAGCTCAAGCGCAGCTGCGCGAGCGCGTTCACCATGCTCGAGAAGGGATGCTACGAGCTACGAAGGCGCCGTGCGGGGCCCTCCGTCGTGGTCGGGTGCTCGACCACGTTTTTGTCGCACGGCCTGTTGCCCCGTATCGGTCGGTTCCGCAAACTCTATCCGGACATTGACCTTGTCTTTGAAACCGAAGCCGATCTTGACGCGCTCGCTGTTGGTGCGTTGGACATATTGTTTGTCGCCGGCCCACTGAAGCAGCCGTTTCCCGACCGCGAGGTGCACGTTTCAAATGAGATGATTGGCCCGGTCTGTGCGCCAGCTGCGCTCGAGGCCATCAAAAGCCCGGAAGATATTCTGTCGCTCTCTCTGTTGCACGACGCCGACAGGCTGGACGCCTGGAGCGAATGGGCCAGCGCAGCTGCAATATGCTTGCAAGAATCGCGCAAGGTCGTCTTCGATACATTTTCTTTGACTATGGAGGCAGCAAAAAGTGGGCTGGGAGCCGCAATATCCTCGCAGATTTTGGTCAGAAGCAATCTTGAGAAAGGAGAGCTTGTAGCGCCATTTGGCTTCGTGCCGGTCAATCGGTCAATCTACATGTTTGTCAACGGACAAGCCCGCAATACCGCGGCTGTCAAACAGTTTGAGCGCTGGGCGCTGTCAGAACTACTGGCCCGGGATCATCAGCCATTGGCTTTTGAAGCTCCAACCCGGCAGATCAAGCAAGCCGCTCGATTGAAGATTCCCGATCGGTCCCTGCTGGCATCGAGTCGTTGATGGCCATCATGGACCTACCAACTGCGGACTGTTCGACGGTAAGACGCAGGAAATCCGTGGCGCGCAGCCAGAAGATCAAGGATTGCAAACACATCGTCGACATAGGCGAGCCCATTCGCGTACTTCGCATGCTCTGGTAAAGGGCCTTCCTTTTCCAAAATCAGAACCGGCGCGGACTGGTGATCCTGCCCAAGCCTCTCGATGAGCGCGGCTCGTGGCCTCGCCCAGGAAATCCGACGAACGTCGAGCCTCGCAGCGTGGCTTGGAAACGCGGATAGCAACCCGTCCAATAGCAAACATTGCCAGCAATAGAATTGTCTTTCCGGGAAGGCCGGATCCGCAAAAGGGTGTTCTAAAATGAACAGCTGATCCCATGGCATGGCGTGGATCCCCGATCTACCGATCGGCAGGACGTGATGTCTGAGAATCCCTTGATCTGACCACCGCGAAGGTCGCAACGGCGAAGGCAACAAATGCGCTCGCCGCACATAGGAGAACGATCATTCCGAGAGCAAGCCGATCACCTAGAAGCGACAAGGCAATGCCATTTCCCGCAACGCCGCTATAGGTGCAACATTGAAATAACCCGGAGAGGCGACCGGCGCGGTCTGGAGCCACTGAAGAAACCATGTGCGCGTGAGCGGCAGCCGCAAATATCTGGCCGAAACCAAGCATCGCGCTGCTGGACGCGATCACCAAAGCCAGGCCGGCATCGAGTGACATCATTGCAAGGCATGCCGCAAGCAGCATCGCGGCTCCGGCAATAGTTGGCAAAGCGCCTAGCAGGTCGTAAATCGGCTTGACGGCCAGCGCGCCCAGCAAGGCCAATACGCCATTAGCCATGACGATCGTCAGTAGTACGCTTTTGTCGAGAACCCCGTCAGCTGTGGCATGTATCGCAGGATAGACGTTGATGATGCCGGCGCCGAGGTTGAGCAGAAAGACAGCCAAGAATGCGGGATAGAGGGGTGCCAAGTCCAGGACGGTTCCGGAGGGGCGCGCCTCAAGCACGGCTGGCGTCCTTCTGAACTGCTGCTTGATGCCAAGGAGCACAATCAAAGACAGGATGATCGCCGATATGTTGAAGGCCAAAACGCCAGGCAAGTGCAATTGATCGGACAGCATGGCACCTGCAAACATTCCCAAGAGATAGGTGAGCCAGTCGATATTGGCGATATTGCGCAGCACCGAGATCATGCCGTCTTCCGATGTAATACGACGGAAGAAAGCAATCTCTGCAGACAAATAGACCGGCTGGACCAGGCTGAGGACGGCCATTGCGGCGTAGCTCAGAAACGAATCGGCTCCGTCGCTGCCGAAGATGGCGAGCAGCGCGCAGATGCGAACAGCATTGACGATCATCATGGCTGAGATCGGATCGCCCCTGTCGACCAACGGCGACAGGAAGAGGCTACCAAGCATGATCGGCGCAAAAGTGACCGCGATGCCGAGACCCGCGGCGCTCATGCCGGATTGCAGAAGGCCGATCAGGATGCCGATACGGAACGCCCAGCCGCCGATCTGGATGATCAAATGCGAGAGATAGATGAACTGCCGTGTGCTCGATCCGCTCATTGTTGACTTAGCTCATCGAGGATATCGGATCGCTTGACGCGGAGGGACAGGTAGATGGCACTGCCTTCGGGATGCGACATCGGTGCGATGAGCCCGCAAGCCAACGATGAACGCTCTGGCAATAGACGGCTTGGCAAAAGGCATCTTATTACCTATCTACCTCCCTGTACCTCCTGTGGCTTCGGTCACTCTCGATAAGACCGGCCAAGGCGCGTCGCTTGCCGGTCAGTCTGTGTTGCAGCGGCTGCCGCGAGAGCATTCGCTAGACCGAGCCGAAGCTCTGAGATGCAGCCATCATTTCCTGAGCGATCCTGTCTCACGCTGCTCGAATGGCAAGAGTGCCATGAGCCGCAAGCTCACATAGGCTTCGCGGAAGATGCAGAAGCTCGGTCCCGCCGCGTGGCAAGGTCAGCCTGCAGGCTTTTCTCAATGTGCTCACGGGTGAGGAGGTAGTCTGGATCTCCCCCGATCTCGACAGCGACCGTCGCGTGGTTCAATGAAATATCCGGCCGGCCCTCGTTGAAGTACTCGATGGCGAGGTTGTTGTGGGTGAGCGCATGCCGAGGGTTGAGTTCAAGGGCTCGAACATAGTGTGCGATGCTCTCGTGCGCCTTGCCAAGCTCGGAATAGGCGAGGCCGAGATTGCTCTGTAGGTCGGGGTTTTTGGGACTGATCTCGGCCGCCGCCAGATAGGACTCCAGAGCAGCTTTAGGCCTGTCCTGCCGCATCAAGATGTTGCCCTTCTCGAAATGAGCTCGCCATTCGTTTGGCTTGATGACAAGTGTCCTATCGAGATCGGCCAGCGCGCCAACGGCATCCCCCATTCTGCTGCGAAGTGCGGCCCTGTTCAGGTGAGCCTCATAATAGGGTGGGCAAAGTTCAATGGCGCGCGCATAGGCCTCCAGAGCCTCAGCTTCCCTTCCAGCCACTTTCGAAAGCAGGTTCCCCAGGTCGTTGTGATACTCTCCATAGTAGGGATCATACGCAATGGCCTCACGCAACTGCTTCTCGGCCCGAGGAAGTTCGTCGATGAGTTCGTAGACCTGGCTGGTGTTGTAGATCAAAATCGATTGGTGAAGCTTGAATCGCTCGTCGCCATACGCCTTGAGCATCTTGCCAAGGCCTTCGGCGCAAAGAGCCAGGGCTTCGTCGTACTTCTGCTGTTTGGCCTTGATGTAAGCATAGGCGTTCTCTGCAAACACCTTGATGTAATCATACTTGTCGTGCCCCCTGAAATCCCGCTCGATGGTCTCCAGGTTCCTTAACGCGTACTCTTCGGCCAGCGTGAGGTTGACCGGCTGCTGGTAGCGTCCATACGTCATTGATTGGGCATACAGAACCGTTGGCGTGTATCGGCTCTTTGGGAACGTTTTGTAGAATTCGTCCAAATAGGGAACCGACACCCGCCCGCAGCCGAGTGAGTACAGCACAAAAGCCGCGTTGATGAAGGCGGCATTCACGCTGGCATCCCCGGAGCCGTAGGTGCGAAGCGCAGGGTCGGCGAAAATTTCCCCGAAGTAGCCAAACCAGAGATCGTACAGGCCAATGCTCTGGAGGATCTGACTTGGTTCCGCAAGCAGCTCTAGACGCTTATACTTGTCCCGTACCGATAGCGCATGAAGCATCACGAGAGGCGCCTTGCCTGCCAGATAGCGCTCCAGGCACGCGTCGTGCATCTGCTCGTGCAGATGATCTGCGGTCGCCGGCTCGAAGGTCGCATAGTTTCGCTGCGCGATCAGGTCGGGCGTGGTGCAATCGGATTCAATGTAAGATTTGAGAAGGCTATGCCGTTCCCCGGTGTTGAGGCTGGCCAGATAGAGATCCACGGTCGCGGTCGGGTCGAGATAGCCGACGACTGGTAATCCTGCCGCTGTGCATTTGCTCAAAGCCTCTGCAATCAACGGGTTGCCGCCACTTGCCTCATAGATCTGCCGGTGCTTCTCCGCGGGAAGATCCGGATCAAAGCTTGGCGCCAGCTCTTGCGAGCTATATCTGCCGAAATGAACCTCGCTGGCGTCCGGGAAATAGAGCCGTTGTTCATAATCGATCAGAACGAACCGAAACAGCCGCGCATCGTCGTCCAGCCTGACGAGCAGCTTGATCAGGTTCTTGGCCGAACCGGACAGGGCCGCCGCCCGATCGATGACGATGATGTGACGCTCGTTGAGCTGTCGGGCGCAGTTGATCAGGAATTCGGCTAGTCCGACCAGGAGCTTGTTTTGATATTCATGATGATAGAATCGGGTGCGCTCCTCCTTGCTCGAGGTATTGGTGAGATCCTTCGGCACGGTAAAGGCGTCGCTGACCAGGAGGGGGAATAGCCGCTTCAAGGATTGTTGTGCCGCCTCAACCAGTTTGGGCCTGTTTTCTTTGGCCCACCTTAGTTCGGCGTCAATGAACGCTTGCAGCTCGGCAAGATAGCCGCCGGTCCGCCAGTCGCCGTCAGTGATCGAGAAATTAGAATTGGAGCGCGCGAGTGCCGATTTGATCGTCGGCAGCGGCGCCATGCCCGCTTCCGCCTTTAAAATCGTAATCGCACTGAGCTCAACGGATGCTGATATGGCTGAAACCACGCGCTGCTGGATCAGATCAACCATTTTACTCTCCCGAACTGTCGCAAAAGAGGGTGGCCGAAACGACCACCCTCCGATGCCGCTATGCTCTCATCAGGTAGATGCATCCAAGGCATCTGCCGCACCAACCTAGAGCGTACCCGTGTACGGAGTGGTGGTACGGATCGTGGTCTTGATCTCAGCGATCTTCTTTTTCATCACGTGTTCCTTTCCTTCTCTCGCACGCCAGACCCAAGCGAAAGCGCGGCCAGCCGTGCCGGACAAGAATAGTAAAGTTCTGCACCAATCCGCAGCGAGATTCCTTGGCAGTTGCTGTCAAAAAGATTGAACGCGCGGCTCGGATTGGCTGCCCATTCCGCTTGCGATGCGTTCAGGTAGCAATCTCAATCTCGGCTGCCTTGGGCCGGCTGGTGGCCGGATGAGCCTCGCCGCAACGAGTGTCACGAGGATAGGCACCTTGTGCAGCTCCGCTGCTGCACGTGAATCTCCTAGTGTGGCTGGCTGATGATAGCCTCCCGGTCCCCACACAGGACGTGAACTGGTGCATGTATCCGTTGTGAGACTGCCAGAGACTCTCAGCATGTTGCTTTGACCTGGGCTCTCATCGGGTACCTGGCGCCCCAAGCTCCCTTCGCAGATGGAGCCCTGGCGCCAACCCATTCAGGAAGGCTTCCGGTGAGACAATGGCGCGGTTCAAGTATGACAGTCTGGGGACATAGCTTGGTCAGAACCGGTCGGAATATGGATCTAAAATCTGAGCCGCCCTACCAGAAGTCAGAGTTTCAGCGCTGACCGGCCTCCCAATAAGGTGCGAGGGCGCTCCGATAACCGATTTGAGCTTTCGAAGAAGTTTGACTGATCGCAAGGCACGCTCGTGTGATGCGATCAGTCTTCCCTGCCTTTAGCAAGTGTCCAGCTGCGTGCCTTTGGTGCCATCGATCGCCCAGGATTTGTACCCATTCGCAAATGACGAGCGACATCGATGGTTAAGCAGATACCCGCACTGACCGGTATCCGGTTTGTCGCGGCGGCAGCGGTCGCATTGTCTCACGGCGGCAACGTGTTCTTGCAGGGACCGAGCCTCGGACTCGATATCAGCGTCGGGACACTCGGCCTGCTCGGAATGTCGGTCTTCTTCACGCTGAGTGGCTTTGTCATTCAATATAACTATGGCAGCTCGATTGTGAGGAGCCCCCGGAAAGCGATCCCGGACTTTCTCGTGGCGCGCATAGCGCGAATCTATCCTCTGTTTGTTGTTCTCTTTCTCGTCGAATTGCTGACTGGACCGTTTGTCTGGCCGTGGCTCCTCGGAACCGAGGCGCCGGCCGAAGGATTCTCAACGCACCTTGTCCCGTTTCAACTCGGGATGGTTCAAACTTGGTTCTTTGCAAATATCGCCGGTGTAGCTCCCGTCTGGCAGTACGAGGAGGTCGGCATCGTCTCCTGGTCGGTGAGCACCGAGTGGTTTTTCTATCTCGTTTTTCCGCTCGTTTGCCCTCTGCTTGCGCGGATCAGAACTGTGCCCTCCGCCGTTGTTTGCGCCGTCGGAGCCGTCGCAATCGAGCTTGGCATCGACCTTGCGGTGCTCATGCTGCAGGGCCGCATCAACCTGTTTGCGCTTCATGCCTATGGCACCGAGGCGGCTCTGCCGAACTGGAAGAACACGCTGATCCTCTGGATCGTCTACTTTTCGCCGTTTTGCAGGATGTGGGAGTTCGTTCTCGGCTGTTGCCTGGCAAGGCTCCATGAAGTGTGGTCGGAGCAGGATTTCAGGCCGTCTCGTGCTCTGCTCGACATCGCGGCACTTGTTGGCGTCGGCGCGATTAGCTGGGTGTTCTGGTTTACCGCCCACAAGCCACCATTTGGGGCTTCCATGAGCCTGTTCGATATTACACGCAACAATATCGCTCTGGCGGCGCCGGTTGCGCTCATCCTTGTCGCGGCGGCTCAGCCCGCCAGCACTGCAGGACGGCTGTTGTCAGCAAGGTGGCTTGTCTTTCTGGGCGAGGCCAGCTTTGCCCTTTATCTTATACACATCATCATCTTCCGGCGTTTTCCGGTGGTGCGTTGGGACACGGCGAGTCAACTGCTTGGCCATCTCGGTGCGTTCGCTCTCGCTTTCGCCCTGGCAACTTGCGCCGCGATCCTGTTGCATTTCGGCTTCGAGGTACCGGCCCGCAGGCGAATTCGCGGCGCCTATCAGGCGGCCTCGGCGGAACAGCGCAGACTCCTGATGCGATTGGGAATTGTCGGCTTTGCCGCACTTGTTGGTGCGGCGGCCGCGTATGCACTGCGGGGTGCGGTCGGGAATGTCATCACGCAATCGGGTATTTCGGTTGTTTCCGGCACGTATGGCGGCAATTGCCGCTGGATGTCAGCGCGCGGCAACACCACGGATGCGCTTGCAGAAGCGTGTAATGGTAAGAACGAGTGTGCGTTTCGTACAGAGATGACACGGATTGCTGATCCTGCTCCGGGTTGCGCAAAGGAGTTTGCCGTCGCCTGGTTCTGCAAGGGAGACCGCAGCATTCGCGCAAGCTCGGCTCCGGATGCGCATGCGACGTCGTCGGCTCTGCAACTATCCTGTAACAAGGTGGCGGGCGATGATTGAGCCGCGGGCTGAACGCCCATCCGGATCTCGCCCCTGAAACGAAGATCTGCGACGTCAGGGTCTTGCTGCCGGCCGTCGCACAAAAGAGTCAGGGTCTCAGTCATCGAGCAAGAAAGTTGCGGACGTGACTGCCGCGGCGGACGAGCGTCGTTTTGCCGCCCATCTTGATGGCTGCGAGACTCTTCGCTAGATCACGAAGGTTCACTGATGGAGATGCCGCCGTGGCAACGGGTATTGTGAAGTGGTTCAATTCCAGCAAAGGTTATGGTTTTATTCGGCCGGAGGACGGAAGTGCCGATGTGTTCGTACACATCAGTGCCGTGGAAAAGGCCGGTTACACCACCCTTGAGGAGGGGGCTCGGGTCAGTTACGAGCTCAAGGCCGGGCGCTCGGGCAAGACGTCAGCTGAGGATCTTCGGGTTGGCTGATTGACGTGCACCTCCGGGCTGCCCTCTGCAACTTGTGATCTCGCACCTGTCCGGCGATGCCTTGTATCTGGTGCGCCGGGCGGTCCTTTACGACCGTCGCTTCGGACTGAGGCTTTGCCGCAAGCCCCGTGGCGGCTTCAATCAAGGCATTGCTCGCCGGTGCCACAGCAGTTCCGGATTCTGCCCGCGTTGGAGCAGTATGGACCTGACACAATATCCTCGGTGCCATGAATGGTCCGAACCGTACACTCCTGCTCAGCGGGCCAGGAGGTGTACGCCGCGCATGTCCTTGTAGCAACTTGCTGCACCGGCCGACGCAAAGCTTGTGCTGTCGATTCTAAAACGAGCGCACCGAGGCGAGTTCGTCCGTTATGGACGATACGAGCCTGCGGCGTGCTGATAGCGTGCCCGCTCGAGGACTCCTCGCGCATCAGCCGGCGAGCAATCCCAGGACGCCGGCGCTCGTGGTTAGCCAATATAGTTGAGGTTAACGGCGGCACGTTGTTGACGACGTTTCCCTGATCTTGAACCATTGGACGGGAACTGCACACACAGCCCATCGGAGACACGGCAAGTGTCCTTCCAGCTGACCGTCCTGAAAGTGCTGGCCGGTCAGCCCACCGGGCGGGCCTCTGTTGCCGAAGTCCGACGCGCCGTGGAGATCCTGATGAACAGCGGCCGCGACTGGACCGATCGCATGAAGCGGTTGGCCGAACATGCTCCGGATCTGAATATCTTTTCGGCGAAGTTTGTCTTTCGCGATGCTCTCGGCTGGGAAATTACACAAGAGGGGCGGCAATTCCTGTCTGCACTCGAAAGGGCGGTCGCCGCTCAAAGAGAGCCGCTTCGATCGACCATCGATCCCTCATCCAGCGAAGTCCCTGTGCAAGCGGTCACCGATCCAACAAATTCACTTATTGCTCCCCGCAGTCGCCATCAGAGCTCGCGGCGACGCCGCAGGAAAGGTCGATCCAGTCGACGAACAGCATGAAGCAGGGTTGCCTTAACTTAACTGTCACCCGCACCGGGGGCGAGGCGCGCGGCACTTAACTTGGCAAAAATGCCATCCGGATGGAGAAAGCCCTGCGCGTGATCTGTTGCTCAATAATGTCATGACAGATTTGGCTCCTGTCACTGTGCTGGACCTGGAGGCCTCAGAGGAGGGGAGCGGAGCATTGAAGGGCGATCTCCTCGCCGCTTTCTGAGCGGTTCACAGTGGTCGTTCCGCCGAACAGGACCTGCCCGTGCAAAGTCGTCTGGCGGAAAGGGCAAGGACACGCCGACCCTTGTTGCTAAATGAGGCGAACGCTTGCTTCCAAGGGCTGGGACTGGGGAAATATCTTGCAGTGTAACCTCGGTCATATGCAGTCCCGCTTCTCAACTGGCATTATCAGCGAGACAATTTCTGGTAGGATGTCATGGACGACGAGTTTTGTAGAGAGAGGGCGCGGACCGTGCGGGAACTTGCCGAGCAAGCTGACCCGTTCATCAAGGTGCGCTTGTTGCAGCTGGCCGCCAATTACGAACGGCGCGTTGGTCAGCCAGAGAATCAACTCGAGATCACGCTGACCAGCCGGCACTGAGGTCACCCATTTTCCCGCCCTAAAATTGAGAGATGGCGCTACGAGTCATCGGGCCGGGATCTTTCTTGGTGGTGCGCTTGTGCCGATTCTCGCAGCTACCGCCAATCTCAAGGCGCCGGCGCGACAAGTCCGGCGGCTCGTCGAGGAGGCAGCGGCCTCCGCCGCAGAATAGGGGGCCCGTGCTCAGGGCATTGCGGGCTGATCTCCTTGGTCGTTGTTCATGCCTCCCACACGAAGGTGGTGTGGCGCTAGCAAAGGCGCCTCGGACGGGCTGGGCCAAGTGATTTCGTCACTTATCAACCGTTCGCCCCCGTCCTTCTATAGCCCCACGTGGCTGGAGAACCGAGGCGCGGTATTTAGAAACCCTTGCGGGGCTATAGCATAAAGTAATATATTATGAGGCAAGGAGATGCGTATGGCCACGAGTTATACTGTCGGCAAGCACTACGAGAGCTTCATCAAGGATCTCGTCGACAGCGGTCGCTATGCAACCGCTAGCGAAGTGATGCGGGAGGGACTGCGCCTTGTTGAAGAACGCGAGGAGCGTCGCAAGGCGAAGCTTGAAGCATTGCGTGCTGCCATACAGGAAGGCCTTGAAAGCGGTCCGGCCGAGCCGTTTGAGCCCGGCGAACTGGTCGAACAAATTAAGGCCCGAGGACGTGAACGGCTGAGAGCCGGGAAGCATGGCGGGTAATCTCACCAGGCGGCCCTAGGCCGAGACCGACCTGGACGAGATTTGGCTCTTCATCGCATCAGACAATATCGCCGCTGCGGACCGCGTGCTCGATCGAATCGGCAACGTCTTTCAGATGCTTGCCGAGAATCCACTGGCGGGCCGACAGCGGCCCGAGTTGGGTATGAGCATTCGGAGCTTCCCGGTCGGCAACTACGTACTCTTCTACGAAGCGTTTCCTAACGGCGTTGAGATGGTGCGAGTGCTGCACGGTGCTCGCGATATCACGCCGGAAGATCTCGACTGAGAACTTGCTTTGTCAAGGACGCCATCCGATCCAAGATTGTCGGCGGGCGTGATACAGCGGAGGCTGGCGCGCGCACGGCGGACTCTCCACTTCCGATCGCGCGCTCGATGCGTATTTCGCAAAAACGGGACAGTGGTTTCGCTAACTGACGGACAGCAGTTTCGCTAAATCGCGGACAGCGTGGCGGCGCTGGCTTTTGGTTGCCTGGTTGTTGAAGTCAGTTGGTATTCGTTTCGCTGTTTTCGACGTCGGTCAAGGGGCGCGCGGCTTTTTTCCTTCGCATGCTGTCGCCTTCGAGAGCGATGCGGTGGGAGTTGTGGATGATCCGGTCGAGGATAGCGTCTGCGATGGTTGGCTCGCCGATCATGTCGTGCCATTGGGCAACGGGCAGCTGGGCGGTAATCAAGGTCGATTTGCGCCTATAGCGCTCTTCGAAGATTTCGAGGGGATCAAGGCGCTGCTGATCATTGAGGGTGTGGGTGCCCCAGTCGTCGAGGATGAGCAACTGGACCCGTGCGAGCTTGTCGATGAGGCGCGGGAAGCGACCATCGAGACGGGCCATGGCGAGGTCTTCGAACAGGCGCGGCATACGCAAATAAAGGACGGAATGATCGAGCCTGGCCGCCTGGCGTCCGAAGGCGCACGCCAGCCAGGTTTTACCAGTCCCGGTCAGGCCGGTGATGATGAAGTTCTCATGGGCTTTCAGCCAAGCGCCTTGCGCCAGTTGCAGGGTGTTGCGCCGGTCAAGGCCGCGGCGGGACGCGAAGTCGACGTCTTCGATACAGGCGTCGACGAAGCGCAGCTTGGCTGCGGCGAGGCGATTGGTCAGGCGCCGGTCGGCACGCATGGCG
>NZ_VKHP01000832.1 GCF_010811875.1 Bradyrhizobium uaiense | reverse complement strand
CAGCAGAACACATGCTGGCCAGCGCCAAATGGAAAGCCGTGAGCTGGCGCAGCGGGACGAAAGGTCGGCTGAAAGCCCGATTTGCTGCTCTCCGTGTCCGCACCGCCGACGGCCCTCCTCAGCGGATATGGGATAAGGGTCAGCAGCATCTCCCCGGCGACGAAGCCTGGCTCATTGGCGAGCAACGTGCCTCAGGGGAGAAGAAATACTATCTCGCCAACCTGCCTGCGTCGACGGATCTGCGCA
>NZ_VKHP01000831.1 GCF_010811875.1 Bradyrhizobium uaiense | reverse complement strand
CTTTTTTCGCCCCGGCGGCGTGCTGATGCGCCCGGACGATGGTGGAATCCACGATCAGATATTCGAAGTCCGGATCATCGGACATCGCCTCGAAGATGCGGCACCAGACACCCTTGCGACTCCATCGGCTGAAGCGCCGGAACACGCTGTTCCAATCGCCGAAGACCTCCGGGAGATCGCGCCAGGGAGACCCCGTACGCACGATCCACAGCACTCCTTCAACGAACATTCGGTTGTCGCGCCCGG
>NZ_VKHP01000830.1 GCF_010811875.1 Bradyrhizobium uaiense | reverse complement strand
CCTGTTCGTGCTCGATGATGCCGCGCAGGGCTTCGGCGCAACCTACAAGAACCGCAAGCTCGGCACCTTCGGGCTCGCGACCGGGACCAGCTTCTTCCCGGCAAAGCCGCTCGGCTGCTTCGGCGACTGCGGCGATCGCATCGTGATCGGCGCTCTGGCCGAACAGATCGACCGGGATCACGGCCACCGGCTTCAGCCCGCGCGCCCGCGCCGTCGCAACGCCGCGCTTGAGCGAATTGATGTCGA
>NZ_VKHP01000829.1 GCF_010811875.1 Bradyrhizobium uaiense | reverse complement strand
TTCGGGCGCATCAGCACGCTGCCGGCGCCAAAAAAGGGGGTCTGAAGATCAGGCGATCGGCCGCTCGCGCGGGGGCCTGAGCACCAAGATACATCTGGCCGTTCGAGGCTTGGGATGTCCGGTGCGGTTCACGCTGACCGCGGGTCAGAAGGGCGATGCACCGCAAGCCGCCGCATTGATCGAAGGCTTGTCCGCCGAGGTCGTCATGGCCGACGCCGCCTATGACGCCGATCACTTGCGCCAAGC
>NZ_VKHP01000828.1 GCF_010811875.1 Bradyrhizobium uaiense | reverse complement strand
CGAGAAATAGGCGAGCGTCAATGCTATCCCGCCGGTGATGAGGGAGAGCACCAGCGCGCGGTCCGCGACGGTGGCGGCGCTGACCGCAGCGCCGGCCGCCTTGGCGCTGATCCCGGGTGCGACGCCGGCAGTGCCGCTGGTCTCTGCGGTGCTGCTGCCCGCGGCGATTGCGGCCGGCCTGTCGCCGCTCGGCGGCGCCATTGCGATCGCGATTGCCGGACAAGGCATGGCGCTGTCGTCGGACTA
>NZ_VKHP01000827.1 GCF_010811875.1 Bradyrhizobium uaiense | reverse complement strand
CCGCTCGCTCCTTGGCCGCCTTGATGCGCTGGTTGCTGGCATCGGAGCGGGTCTCGACCTCGCGCTTGAGCTCCGCCACCATCGCCTGCGCGGTCTCCAAATGGCGAGCGAGTGTTCGTTCTCGCCGAGATCAAGCGGCAGCGCCAGGCGCGGGAAGACAAGCGCAACAACGGCAAGACGCCGAAGGAGCCGCGCGCCTCGACGACGGACCCCGACGCCCGCGTCATGAAGATGGCCGACGGCGGCT
>NZ_VKHP01000826.1 GCF_010811875.1 Bradyrhizobium uaiense | reverse complement strand
CGCCATTGTTGTCGGCACGGAGCAGGATCACGACGTATTTCAGCGTGACGACGACAATCAGCGCCCACAGGATCAGCGAGAGCACGCCGAGCACCGCATGCGCGGTCACCGCGCCCTCGCCGCCGGCGGCAAACGGCCATGGCGAGGCGCATTCGACCGCCACCTTCAAGGCGCTGCTGCTCGGCAGTATCGGTGTCGTCTATGGCGACATCGGCACCAGCCCGCTCTACGCGCTGCGTGAAGCCGT
>NZ_VKHP01000825.1 GCF_010811875.1 Bradyrhizobium uaiense | reverse complement strand
TCGTCGAGGTTCGCTACGACGACCAGGAGAAGCGGGTGCTGTACGAGCCGGTCCGGCTCAACCAGGAATTCCGCAAGTTCGATTTCCTTTCGCCCTGGGAAGGCGCGGACTATCCGCTTCCCGGTGAGCGGGAAGTCCTTGCGCAGCGGATGGCCGTCGAAGCCGTAGTCGGTCAGCAGGCGGCGCATGTCGGGGTGGCCGATGAAGATCACGCCATAGAGGTCGTAGGTCTCGCGCTCGAACCAGT
>NZ_VKHP01000824.1 GCF_010811875.1 Bradyrhizobium uaiense | reverse complement strand
CAAATGGGCGGACGTCCTGATCGTCAACACACCGCACCCGGCACGCAAACGACTGAAGCTGAACTACGAGGACGTCAGCGCTTGGAATCCCCGCCTGATCTATGCGGATATCACCGGCTACGGCGACTTCAGGTCGAGCGTCAGGCTCCGCTTGTTGCGATTGTTGAGATGCCAGGGATAGTTGTCCTTGGCGCGGGGCTGCGGAGGAATTTTGTATCCGATCCGCCAGGTGTCGCCGCTCGGTGGC
>NZ_VKHP01000823.1 GCF_010811875.1 Bradyrhizobium uaiense | reverse complement strand
GCGAGCCGCATGTTCTCCTCGGTGCGCGCCTTCATCGAGCCGGAGACGTCGATCAGGAACAGGATCTTGCGCGGGCGCTGGCGGCGGCGCATCCGGCCGAGCCGCAACACTTCGCCGTCGTTGCGCAGACAGCCACCAGCGATCCGCTGCGAAAACTGTCGCGCGAAGCGGCAAAACGGCTGCCGCGGCGGCGCGGCCACCGGCGGCGCCGCGCGCGCTCTGGCCCGTTCGCCGACCTGCGCCGCAC
>NZ_VKHP01000082.1 GCF_010811875.1 Bradyrhizobium uaiense | reverse complement strand
GGGTATCTCCGCACGAGATACTCTTTGCGTGGAGAGAGCCCCCACCCGTATCGCATCTCCGATGCAATACGACCTCCCCCGCAAGCGGGAGAGGGAGCAGAGCGCCGCCGCGGCGACGTTGCGCTTCAAATCGGTGAGGTGAAGAGATGAAGGTTCTGATCGTCTTTGCTCATCAGGAGCCGCAGTCCTTCAACGCGGCGCTGCTGGCGCGGTCGGTGGCGGAGCTGACCGCGCTCGGGCACACGGTCAGGATCTCCGACCTCTACGCCATGCATTTCAACCCGGTGGCGACCGCCGAAGACTTCGGTACGCGGCGGTTTCCCGAGCGGCTGCAATACGATCGCGAGCAGAAATACAATCTGCAACATGGCGCGTTCAGCAGCGACATCGCCGCCGAGATCGAGAAGCTGCTGTGGTGCGACCTCCTGATCCTGCAGTTTCCGCTGTGGTGGTTCTCGGTCCCAGCCATCATGAAAGGCTGGATCGATCGCGTCTTCGTCAACGGCGCAATTTACGGCAGCGGCCGACGCTATGACACCGGCGGCCTCGCCGGCCGCCGCGCCATGGTCGTGACCTCGACCGCCGCCTATCCCGGCATGTGCGCACCCGACGGATTGGTCGGCGCGCTCGATGTGGTGCTGTGGCCGATCCAGAACGGCACCCTGGCCTATGCCGGCTGCAAGGTGTTGCCGCCCTTCGTGTCGTATTCGGTGAACTTCGTCGACGAGGCGACACGGCACCGCTATCTCGACGACTACGCCGAGCGGCTGCGGCTGATCGAGACCACCGAGCCGCTGTTCTTCCATCCGCTGGCGGACTTTGGACAGGATTGGCGGCTGAAGCCGGGGATCGCAGCGCAGACGGTTGGTCAGCGCGCTCGGTTGCAAGCAGGCAAGATAGACGTAGCCCCAACATAGGTGTGCTCCCTCGCCCCGTTCTCACGGGGAGAGGGTTGGGGTGAGGGGCTGCCTCCGCGAGTCCTGTGCGTGGAAAGACCTGTACCCCCTCACCCGGATCGCATCTCACGATGCGATCCGACCTCTCCCCGCAAGCGGGGCGAGGTAAGGGCGGCCCTCACATCCGCTTCGCCACCTCTTCCAACATCACCTCGGTGGCGCCGCCGCCGATTGTCAGCACGCGGGCGTCGCGCACCATGCGCTCGATCGGCGTGCCGCGCATGAAGCCTGAGCCGCCATGCAGTTGCAGGCAGCCATGCACCACCTCGTGCAGCACCTCGGGCGACAGCGCCTTGACCATCGAGACCTCGCGCAGGCATTCCTTCCCGGCCGCGGCAAGCTCGGCAGCCTGATAGGCCAGCGCTCGGGCCGCCGCCGCCTTCGCGGCGAGCTGGGCGAGCTTCAGCCGCACGCCCTGCTGATTCCACAGCGGGCCGCCGAATGCCTGCCGCGCCTTCACATAGTTCGTCGTCAGCTCGATCGCCTTGGCCGACTCGCCGGCGCAGATGCCGCCGATGCAGATGCGCTCGTTCTGGAAGGTCTCCATGATGCCATAGAAACCCTTGTTCTCCTCGCCGAGCAGGTTCTCCGCCGGCACCCGCACGTCCTGGAAGCCGAGCTCGGCAGTGTCCGAGCAGAGCCAGCCGTGCTTGTCGAGCTTGGTCGCCGTGATGCCCGGCGTGTTGCGCTCGACGATGAACAGCGAGATGCCACGGCTGCCCTTGGCGTGCGGATCGGTGCGCGCGGCAACGATCAGGATGTCGCCGTAGACCGCGTTGGTGATGAACATCTTGGCGCCGTTGATCACCCAGACATCACCATCGCGCCGCGCGCGCGTCTTCAGGCCGGCGACGTCGGAGCCGGCGTCGGGCTCGGTCACCGCGATCGAACAGACCGTCTCGCCGCGGATAATCGCCGGCAGGTACTTTTGCTTCTGCTCCGGCGTGCCGCGCAGGCTGATGTGAACAGCCGACATGTCGGTATGCACCAGGATCGACGAGGTGAAGCCGCCGAAGCTCGAGCGCCCGAGCTCCTCGGCAAACACCATCGAGGCCAGCGGCCCCATGTCGGTGCCGCCATATTCGGCAGCGTGGCGCATGCCGAGGAAGCCGAGCGCGCCCATGCGGCAATAGATCTCGCGCGGGATCTTGCCGTCGCGCTCCCACGCCTCGGCATGCGGCACCACTTCCCTCTCGACGAAGCGGCGCACCTGCTCGCGCAGCATCCGCAGTTCCTCGGGCAGATTGGGCTGCTCCGGGAAGTGGAATTCGGTCTCAGAGAGCTGGCGCGGATCCGAGGTCATGACGTTCATTCTGGCGCCCTCTCATGGCCGATGTGAAGATGGTTGCGCAAAAAAGCTGCGAGGGACGCGATCGCCTCTCGCGACTGCGGAATCTCGGGAAACATCTGGAACACGTGGATCATGCCGTCCCAGACCTCCAGTGCGAGATCGACGCCGGCGGCTTTTGCCCTTGCGGCTAGTTCCGTTGAGTCATCGCGCACCGTCTCGCGGTCGCCGACCTGCACCAGCAGCGGCGGCAGGTCAGCGAGATCGGCATAGAGCGGCGAGGCCAGCGGATCGCGGGCGTCGCCGTCCTTGCCGAGATAGTTCCTGGCCAGCGCCAGGATCATCGCGCGCTGGTGGATCGGATCGACCTCCGCCCTGCTCTCGTAGCTTGCGCCGGTTGCGGCAAGATCAGTCCACGGTGACATCAGCGCGCCGGCCGCGGGGAGCGGCAAGCCGCGGTCCCTCGCCGCCAGCATCACGCTGAGTACGAGATTGCCGCCGGCAGAGTCCCCGGCGAAGGCGATGTCCGCCGGACGCAGTCCCTGTTCGCGCAGATAGCGATAGGCAGTCAGCGCATCATCCAGCGCCGCTGGGAAGCGATGCTCCGGTGCAAGGCGGTAATTGATCGAGAGCACACGGCAGCCGGATGCATCCGCGATCCGTGCGGCCAGGTCGCGATGCGAGGCAACCGAGCCGATGCGGAAGCCGCCGCCATGAAAATAGAGGATTGCCTTGTCGCGCGGTGCGTCTGACGGCACCAGCCGTTCGCCGTCGACCCCGCTGGCAGAAATCGGCTGGCAGCTCACGGGCACCGAGCAGCCGGCAAAGGCTTGGTCCCAATCGCTGCGCATCTGCGCCACTGATGTGTCGCGAGTCCAGCCGCGATAGATCGCCCGCAAGCGCTCAATGGCCCGATCGACCGGCGTCACAGCGATATCGTCGTCGGCGCTCGCCATATCAGGCGCCGATGCCCATGCCGCCGGACACGCCGAGCGTCTCGCCGGTGATATAGGCCGCCTGGTCGGAGGCCAGGAACAGCGCGGCGGCTGCGACCTCCTCCGGCTCGCCGAGCCGGCCAAGCAATGTCGCACCGGTCATCGCCTGCAGGATCTTGTCGCCGCCTTTCGCCACCGCCTGCTCCAGCATCGGCGTGCGGATCGGCCCCGGTGCGATTGCGTTCGCGGTGATGCCGTAGCGCGCATTCTCACGCGCAATGCTCCGGGTAAAGGAGATCACGCCGCCCTTGGCCGCAGAATAGACCGCACCGCCCTTGGAGCCGAGCCGCGCGGCTTCCGAGGTGACATTGATGATGCGACCGAAGCGGGCCGCCTGCATCGCCGGCAGCGCGGCGTGGGTGCAGGCCAGCACCGAGGTGAGATTGACTGCGATCAAGCGGGACCAATCCTCCGCACTGGTGTCGGTGAAGAAGGCGTGCTGATCGACCCCGGCATTGTTGACGACGATGTCGAACGGGCCGTCCTGCACCATCGCGGCCTGGACAGCCATGGCATCGCTGACGTCGAGCCCGGCGACGCCGGCGCCGGTCTCCCGCGCGAGCTCCGAGGCAGCGGCGACATCGAGATCGGCGATCACGACCCTGGCGCCGGCGCCGGCAAAGCTGCGGACAATCGCTGCGCCGATGCCCCGCGCACCGCCGGAGACGAAGGCGCGGCGGCCGTCGAGACGCCCGAATGGCAAGATGGCCACCTCAGCGCCCCGTGAAAACAGGCTTGCGCCGCTCGATCACCGCCGCCAGCCCTTCGCGGGCGTCGGCCATGCCCGAGAGCTCGGCGACGGTGCGCGCCTCTTCCGACAGGCATTGCTCGATGCTGGTGCCGGTGCCGGCCCAGACCAGCCGCTTGGTCGCCGCCAGCGCCTTCGGCGCGCCGGCTGCGAGCTCGCGCGCCAGTGCCAGCGATGCATCGGCAAGCTCGGCATCAG
Source organism: Bradyrhizobium uaiense (assembly GCF_010811875.1). GTDB lineage: Bacteria > Pseudomonadota > Alphaproteobacteria > Rhizobiales > Xanthobacteraceae > Bradyrhizobium > Bradyrhizobium uaiense. Next base: position 29,424 of record NZ_VKHP01000082.1, on the reverse strand, counting down.
GCACGACCTTGGTGACGATACCCATCTGCAAGGCTTCCGCGGCTGGGATCACCGGATTGGTCAACAGGATCGACATCGCCCGCCGCAACCCGACCAGCCGCGACAGCGTGACGGATACGCCGGCGTCCGGCGCCATCGCCACTCGCGTCGCGCCGGCGAGAAATTTTGCCGATTCCGCTGCGATCACGATATCGGACGCGCAGACCAGGCCAAAGCCGCCGCCGCCCGCCGCGAAGCCCTGCACCGAAGCGATGACGGGCGCCTCCAGCCGCAACAGCCCGGTCACTGCATTCTGCAAGTATGCCGTGGCTTGCCGGATATAGTCGGGCAGTTTCTCGCCCTTGGAAGCGAAGGCGCGGACATCGCCGCCGGCGCAGAAATTGGTGCCCTCGCCGCTCAGCAGCACGACGCGCAGATCGGGGTGACCGTGGCAGACCATGATGGCGTCGCACAGCGCGCTCAGGAGTTCGGCGCTCATGCCGTTGGCCGCATCGGGGCGGTTGAGCCGCAGTCGCGCGATGCCGTCGGTGATGTCGAGCAGAACGGGGCCCGTGTCGATCATGGCGAGACCTTCCCTAAACCAGGAACGAGAGCGTGTAGATCGCCTTGTCGTTGTTGACGAGGATGACCTTTTTGCTGGCCATCCGCAACTCGCCATCGACATGGCGTAGCCGGTATTCATTGCGCGCCGCCCACAGCGTGTCGTCGCGCAAACTCGACTCGAAAATCAGGCTGTTGCTGGCGACCGCGATGTCGCCATCATCAGGCTGCTCGTCCATCAATTCGATGTTGGAGATCAGCCGGCGCAGGTTCGATTGCGGCGTCTGGGTGAAATGCTTGCCGGTCATCAGCTGGCGGACGCGTAGCGCGATCCGGGAGCGGTTGTCGTAGATGATCGACATCTGCCGCTCCGGGTCGATGTCGGCACCGTTGGCCGGCACCCAGTAGACGCCGTCATCGGTCCAGAGTTGTTCCCAGGCCTCATATTGATGCTCGTCCTGCAACCGCGCCTCGCGATAGAGGAAGGCGGTGATGGCGCTCATCAATGTGGCGCTGCTCTCGCGCGACAGCATCAGGCAGGCTCCATCAGCTTGCGATAGTGGGTCCAGATGCCGCGCGACGGCACCTCGTCGGTGACGTGGCCGACCGTGAAGCCGAGCTCATCCTGCCGCTGGCGCTTCTCGCCGCGGCCGAGGAAGATCCATTCCGGATTGCGTGCCAGCACGCCGCGGTGACAGCGCTCGTACATTTCGGAATCATCTGCGAGCAGGAAGCCGGCTGGACCGACCGAACCCATGGTCTGCTGACGCAGCCTTCGGTTCAGATCAGGCGCACCCTTGAATTGCAAGGCGGTGACATGCTGCACGCTGTCGTCGACGCCGAGCGGCTGGATCACGAACATCTGGATCTCGGCGATGAACAGGTTCGGGAAGATCATCACATGCGGCGTGCCGTCGATCATGATCTCCCGCGCCGCGGTGTCGCCATAGGCGGCCTTCATCCGCGCGGTGTAGTCCGGCAACCGTTCCTCGCTGGTGCCGAACCAGCTCATTGGCGCAGCACGCTTGCGGAACTCGGGCCGCAGGTCGATCTCGGTGTGGCCGTTGCCGTAGTCGCGCGTCAGCGCGGTCGAGGCGCCGCCATAGAGCTTGCCGATCATGCTGTCGGCGACGCCAAAGATCGAGGTATGCACGAAGGCCGGGTGATAGCCGTCGCACTCGTTCTCCAGGATGAACTTCCAGTTCGCCTTGACGCGGTGCTTGAGGAAGCCTGCCGTGATCTCGACCTCGCCTTCCGGCGAAGTGCGCACCAGCCGATCGATGGTCTCGGCGGCGCCGCCGAGATGCTCCTTGAGAGTCGGGCCATCGGCTGCGAACGAGCCGAACACGAAGCCGCGGTAGGACTCGATTCGCGTCACCCGCCCGAGCGCGAGCTGCGCCTTGTCCTGCCCCTCGTAACCATCCGGGAAGGCATAGCCGACCAGGCGGCCGTCATTGGCGAAGGTCCAGGAGTGGAACGGGCAGGTGAACGAGCGCGCATTGCCGCGCTCAAACGAGCAGACCTGGTTGCCGCGATGCGAACAGCGATTGAGCAGCAGATTGACCTTGCCTTGCTCGTCGCGCGTCATGATCACGGATTGCGGGCCGATCGACTTGACGACGTAGTCGTTGGCGTTCGGGACCTCGCTCTCATGGCCGACATAGACCCAGGTCCGGTACCAGATGTTCTTCAGCTCGGCCTCGAAGATCTCGGGATCGGTGTAGAGCGATCCGTGCACCCGGTCGGGCCGGATCAAGCGCTCCCATGGCGAGACGCCGGTCATCATGTTCATCGCTCCGTCTCCCTCGCCGGCCGCTTGCTGCGGATGTCTTGCTGGTCGCTCAAATAATAATCCGAACGACCGTTCGGTTAATTAATAGCACGGGCTCCGCGGGGCGGCAAGCTTCTTTCCGAACGCCGCGGCCAATCCCGGAGCAGCGTGCAAAGTTGCAATTCCGGGTAGCCGGCGGCGCACCCGTCTCAGCCCGGTGCCGCGCCGCCGTCGCGTTCGCCGCCTGCGATCTGCTGCAACATCGATTTTGGCGTCGTTGCGAGCTCGATCTTCAGCTGATCGCAGATCGCACGGCGGAGCAGGTGCTCGATCTCGGTCGCGACATCGCCATTGACCGCACGCACGCCCTCGCCGCTCGCCCAGAGCAGCAACTGTCCCAGCCGCCGGTCGCCATCGTCGCGCAACGCCTCGATCGCGGCAACGTCGGGCATGTCGCCCTGGGTGCGTGGCGTGGCGGGGATCTCCGGATGCACCAGGCCATCGGCCAATCGCCTGACTGCCGCAAAAGTATCGTCCTGCAGGCGCACCTGCTCGAGTAGCGGGGCTGCCTTCCAATCGGCGGCGAGCTTCAAGCCGTTCAACGCATAGATCGCGGAGAACACCTGGCCGCGGACGAAATCATCGCTGCTGTTCGGCACGACATGGCTTTGCAGCGCATCGATGATGCCGTCGATCAGCCGCTCGAAGGATGCACTCATGCCGCGGCCTCCAAGGCGCGCTCGAAGGCGCGCACGATCGAGGGCATCTGGCTTGCCATCACCGCAAGGCGCATGTCGTTGAAGCGATCGACCTCGAAGGCGCGCACCGCACACATCTGGATCGCCGCCGCCTGATACAGCGCATGGGCCTCGTAGAAGGCGAGGCTCTTGTCCGACACCGCAATGCCGGAGGCACGCTGATAAAGATCGACCACCTCAGCTCGCTCGAGCACGCCATAGAGCTTCCGGCTCCTGGCGTTGAAGGTCGGCATCATCGCCCAGGCCAGATCCTCGTGGGGATCGCCGAGATGGGTTAGTTCCCAATCGAGAATGGACGCGATCCGCCCGTTGTGCTCGATGAAATTTCCGATCCGGTAGTCGCCATGCACGATGGTGCGGCGTAGCGGCTGCGGACAATTGTCGTGCAGCCAGCGCCCGCCCCAATCGAGCAGCGGATAATAACGCGCCGTCGGACGTGCCAGCGAAGCGCGCCAACCAGAGATCGCGCGCAGTTCAGCGCGCTGCTCCCCCTGTTGCAGCGATGTGAATGGGGTCGCGCCCGGGTCGATCCGGTGCAGCGATGCGAGGATCTCGAGGAACTGCCGCGCGATGGCGCGCCTGTGATCGGCATCGAGCTCGCTCGCAGCCCAGGGCGCGGGAACGTCGCCCTCGACATGCGCGCAAATGAAGAAGGGAAAGCCGATCTCGGCGCCATCCTGCTCTGACGACACCAGCGCCGGCACCGGCACGCCGCTATTCGCCAGCGCCTGCAACGCGTAGACCTGCGGCAGCACCGAATACGGTGCAAACAGCCCGTTCGGCGGACCGACGCGCAGAATCAGCTTGCGATCTGCTTCAGCGGCGGAGCGCGCGACGAAGGCGTAGGTGATCCAGGAGAAGCCTGACGATTTACGGCCGAAGCTGACAATCTCCGTCCGGCTTCCGGATATCCGTGACAGATGCTGCGCGAGCGCCAGCCGCACCGCGTCGTCATTCACTACGACGGGACGAGCCGGCTCCGGTACGGCATCCCGCACATCGTCGGATCGTTTCGCAGCCTCCAGCATTAGTTGACGGACCTCGTATAGCCCTGCCACTTCTCGTCGCGCAGCACCGACTTCATGATCTTGCCGGAACCGGTCAGCGGCAGCGGCTCGAGACGGATGTCGACCGAGCGCGGACATTTGTAGCCCGCGATCAGGGTGCGGCAATGTGCGATCACCATGTCCGAATCGAGCCGCGCGCCGTCCTTCGGCACGACAATGGCGTGCACCGCCTCGCCCCATTGCGGATCGGGCACCGCGATCACGGCGCACTCCTTGACTTGCTCGTGCTGGAAGATGGCGTTCTCCACCTCACCGGAATAGACGTTCTCGCCGCCGGAGACGATCATGTCCTTCAGGCGGTCGACGATATAGACAAAGCCGTCTTCATCCATCCAGGCGCCGTCGCCGGTGTGCAGCCAGCCGTTGCGCAACACCCGCGCACTTTCCTCGGGCTTGCGCCAATAGCCGAGCATCACGCCGGCGCCGCGGATCGCGATCTCGCCGACGGTGCTGCGCGGCACCTCGTCGCCGGCGGGATCGACGATGCGGATCTCGACGCCCGGCGCCGCCCGCCCCGCCGATTTCCGTTTGGCCGCCTGCGGCCCTTCCAGGGCGTGGTATTCCCACGGCAAAATCGTCGCCAGCGCCGCGCTCTCGGTCATGCCGTAGCCCTGGTGAAAGCGCCAACTCGGCAGCACGCGCATCAGCTTGACCAGCAGCGCATCCGGCATCGGCGAGGCACCATATTCGCAATCCCTGACGCTGCTCAGATCATGGCTGCCGAAGGACGGATGATTGAGCATCATGTTGAGCATGGTCGGCACGAACAGGCAGTAGTCCACTCTGTGCTCGGCGATGGTCTTCATCGCGAGTTCGGGCTCGAATTTCGGGATGGTGACATGGGTGCCGCCCACAAGCGTGAGCGCGATCATCGGCGAGGTGCCGGCAAGATGGAACATGCCGGCCGAGTGCAGATACCTGGTGTCTTCACGGAAACGGAGCGCATAGATCCACACCAGCGATTCATAGACGATGTTGGCATGCGACAGCATCACGCCCTTGGGAAAGCCGGTGGTGCCGCCGGTATAGAAGATGCCGGCGAGATCGTTGTAGGCGCCGGAGGCATCCTCGACCGGCGCGTGCGCAACGAGTTCGTCATAGCTCTGCATGCCGTCGGGAACGGGCCCCTCGTCCAGATAAACCATCGCGGTGAGTGACTTCGCGCTTCGCAGCGCGGATGCAATTTCGGCAAAGGCCTTGTCGACCAGCAACAGCTTCGGCGTTGAATCGTCGATCGCGTAGGCATTCTCGGCAACAGCCCAACGCGTGTTGAGCGGCACCGCGACCCCGCCGGCCCAGGCGATGGCATAGAGCGCCTCGATATAGAGGTCGCTGTTGTGCGCGAGGATGGCGACCCGGTCGCCGGCCTCGATGCCGAGCCGCCGCAGCCCACCCGCAGCGCAGGCAACGCGCCGGCCGATCTCCTTCCAGCTCCGCGACCGTCCGGCATGGATGGTGCCCGGTGCATCCTTGCGCAACTGCACCGCCGAAATGAGCGCCTGCGTCAGCTTCATGTTTCCTCCTCGCCGCCATGCGGCCGCGCACGCCTGCGGATGTTCCCGTCATTGCGTGAAGTCAAAATGCCGCCCGGAGATTCCGGTTGATAATCCGGACAGACGGTCTATTTTTGCATAGCCGCCGCGACGGGTAAAGCCCTTGAAGGCTTCCGCCGCCGGATCAACCAGCCCCGCAAAAGAGGGCGTCATGGGAGGGGAAGATGCGGAAGCCAATCGTCACGCTTGCAGTGTGGGCGTTCACGCTCATCGGCGCGCTCGGACCAGCGAATGCCCAGAAGGCCTATGGCCCCGGGGTCAGCGACACCGAGATCCTGCTCGGCGCCAATGCGCCCTACAGCGGGCCGGCGTCGATCTATGCGAGCTTCCCGAAGACCATGCTGGCCTATTTCACGATGCTGAACGAGAAAGGCGGCATCAACGGCCGCCACATCAACTTCCTGACCCGCGACGATGCCTATAGTCCGCCCAAGACCGTCGAGGTGACGCGCGCCCTGGTCGAGAACGACAAGGTGCTCGCGATGATGGCGCCGTTCGGCACGCCGACCAATGCCGCGATCCAGAAATATCTCAACAGCAACGGCGTCCCGCAGCTCCTCGTGCAGAGCGGCGGCACGCGCTGGAACGATCCGAAGCAGTTTCCCTGGACGACGCCCTATTCGCCGACCTACGTCAACGAATCCCGGATCATTGCGCGCTACGTGCTGCGCGAGAAGCCGGATGCCAGGATCGGCGTGCTGTTGCAGGCCGACGACATCGGCAAGGATTTTGTGCTCGGCCTGAAGGAAGGACTCGGCGCCAAGGCCGACACCATGATCGTCAAGGAGGCGATGTATCAGTCGACCGAGCCGACGATCGACTCCCAGATCGTGAATCTGAAGGCGTCGGGCGCCGATACCATCCTGATCGCCGCACAGAACAAATTCGCCTCGATGGCGATCCGCAAGATCCACGAGCTCGGATGGAAGCCGCTGATCTTCCTCGGCTCGACCGCGAATTCAATCGCCGGCGTGCTGGTGCCGGCCGGGATCGAGGCCTCGACCGGCATCCTGACCACGACCTCCTACAAGACGCCGAACGATCCGGCCTGGGCCAACGACAAGGGCATGACCGACTACCTCGCCTTTGCCGCGAAATACATGCCGGGGATGGACCCGAACGACGTGATCGCGGTGACCGGCTACACCACGGCCCAGCTCGGCGCGATCATCCTGCAACGCTGCGGCGACAATCTCACGCGGGAAAATGTGCTGAAGCAGGCCACCATCCTCAGCGGCATCGAGCTGCCGGTGCTGCTGCCGGGCATCACCATCCAGACCACGCCGCAGGATTATGCGGCGATCACCGAACGCCGCTTCGCGCGCTTCGACGGCAAGACCTGGGTGCTGTTCGGCGACATCGTGGGCGCAGGTCCGGCCAAGGATTGACCGCGCGGCGCATCGACAGACCAAGGCTCAAACACAAGGACAAGAACAATGCTGACAGCCCAGGACGATCTCATCGGCCACCAGACGCCGCAGCCGTTTGCCAAGGCAGGCGGCAGCGACATCAGATTTACCGAGCGCTACTGGTACACCGCGCATCCGATCGACGGCAGCGAACTGCTGATCGATATCGGGCTCGGCTATTATCCGAACCGCAACGTGATGGACGGCTTTGCCGGCATCACGATCGGCCGCCGCCAGCACAATTTCCGCGCCTCGCGCCGGCTCGGAACGCGCCCGCTGGAGACGGAGGTCGGCGGGCTCAGGATCGAGATCGTCGAGGGCATGGGCTTGCACAAGATATCGCTCGCCGACAACCCATCCGGCATCAGCTTCGCGCTCGAGTTCAAGGCGAGCTTTCCGGCGGCGCAGGAGAAGCAGAACTTCCGCGAGCGCAACGGCGTCGTCGAGGAGGACCTCGCGCGCGTCTCGCAATTCGGGCGCTGGCGCGGCTGGATCGTCGCCGACGGCAAGCGCTATGACATCGAACCGGAACTATGGTGGGGACAGCGCGACCGCTCCTGGGGCCTTCGCTCCGAGATGCGCACCGACGAGACCAGACCGCCGGTTGCGACCCATCGCAATTTCTTCTGGACCTGGTCGATGTTCCAGTTCGAGGCGTCGGCTCTGTCGATCTTCATCAAAGAGCGGACGCCCGGTAAGCCGCATTACCTCTCAGGCACCGAGTTCCGCCGCGAGGCTGACGGATCGATGTCGCATCGCGAGGTCATCTCGGTGGAGCACAAGATCGAATGGGCCGACGATCCGCTCGGCCAGACCATCACGGCAGCCGATTTCACCTTCACCTTCGAGCGCGGCGAGCCGCGCCACGTCAGGATGCTGGGATTGCCGACGCGATTTTATCTCAAGGCCGGCATGTATGGCGGCCTGCAAGGCTGGACCCACGGCGACGATCGCGGCGAGCACCATGCCGCGCATGACATCTGGAACCTGGATGATGCCGAGACGCGCGCCATCGCACGCACATTGTCGGACCATGTCGTCCGGCTCGAAAGCGGCAACGAGACCGGATTCGGCATCAGCGAGTACGGCGTAGCGGCCGGCTATCCGCTCTATCCGGGACCGCAGAAATTCCCGGCTATGTGATGGACGGGCAAGGCATCCGCGTCGCGCAGCGTGACGACACCGCGTGCGATCCGTGGGACGACAAGGCGGCCGAGGCGCTGGTCTCGCTCGAGACCATCGCCCCGTTGCGCTATCGCAGCCGCTTCGGCGACAGCAATCTCAACGGCCGTTCTTATGGCGGCCAGATCCTCGGCCAGGCCATGATGGCCGCGACACTCAGCGCGCCCGCAGATCGCCCGGCCGCGATGCTGCAGCTCCTGTTCCTGCGCGGTGCCGATCCCACGCGGCGCATCACCTTTGACGCGCAGGTCCTGCAGGACGGCAAACGATTCTCCTCCCGCCATGTGGTCGGCAGCCAGGGTGATGGCCACACCGTGCTGAGCGCGCAGGCCACGTTCTGCGCCGCGCAGCCGGGTCCGCGGCACGCAACGCCGTTTGCACGGTCCGAAGATCCCGAAAGCCTGCCCGACCTGAGCATGATCCCTGACACTTTGATGGCGCAGTTGCGGCCGCTCGGCCCCTACTCCCAGCACGTCAAACCCAGCATGGATTTCCGCATCCCCGCGATCGAACGTCAGCTCTCGGCTGCGACCGCGGAGCCACGGCTGCGGTTCTGGATCAGAAGCCGGCAGCCACTCGCCGCGGGTTCCCGCGCCCAGGCCGCGGTGTTCGCCTATCTCTCGGATTGGTGGCTCAACTTCTCCAGCGTCGGCGGCCATCTCCGCGATCTGCAGTCGCGCGCACCGCTTTATCTGTCGAGCCTCAACCACTGCATCTGGTTTCACCGCGCATTTTCGCCTGACGCCTGGATGCATGTCGAAACCGAGAGCCCGTGCGCTGATGGCGGTCGCGGGCTGTCGATTGCCCGCGTCCATGATCGCAATGGGTCGATGCTCGCGACCTCGATCCAGGAGACCCTGATGGTGCATCCGGATGGCGACGCGTAGGCCGACGATTAAGACCCCGTTCTGATCGCACCTCTGTTGCAGCCGCCGCCATCTCCGGTTCCATCTCCTGTTGAATCCCGGCAACACCGCTGAACAAAATGCGCAATCGTGAAGATTGCGCGTTTTGAATCACGAAGGCGCCGCATCCCTGTCAAATCCTGTCTGCGGGTGGCGCAACAAAAACACTATTGGGGAAAACCTACATGCAGCAGGCACCGTTGGGCGCGCGGAGCGCGGAATCGTCTGGCTATGTCCTCTACTTCCAGCTCGCCAGCAATGGCACCAGACGCGCGTGCAGTCTGACGATCCAAGCGGAAAGCGCCAACGAGGCGGCGCGGATCTTTCGCGAGAACTGGAGCGAAATCGAATCGATGGCACGCGACGGCGTCAGCACCGGAATGGTCGGCAAAGCGCCGGTCAGCCTGGCGATGTCGTGAAGCGCATAGCGCGATCCACGGCAGACACTACGCTTGAGGCGTGACGGGTTAGTGAACGCAGCCTCAGCATCGCGCGACCATTTGACGCGCTGATACGGCAATCAAGTCACAAGGTGCAGGGCTCGCGCACCCGCGCGGGCCTTGCTGCGTCTTAGAACGATTCAAATCCAACGCGGTTAGAGGGATTCAAGTCTGCTCCGGTTCTTTTCGCGCGCGCCGACTGCTAGAGGCGCGGCGTGAATGAGTTCGCGTGAATCGGAAGTCGAAGAGTGCCTGTGAATGCTGATCGCCGGGTTGTCGGCGACCATCGAAATGCCGCCGACAAGGGCCGCACCCATTTGCTGATCGGCGCAGCGTTCCTGCTCGCCGATGTCTCCTCCGCAGTGACGCCGGCAAGCGCCCAATCGAGCGTCGCCCTGCCGCCGGTCATGGTCGAGCAGCCGACGCAGAAGCGCAAGCCTGCAACCAATTCGGCGCCGTCAGCGCAGCGAACGCAGGCGACCGCCGCAGCACGGCAGCGCGGCCGGAATGCCCAGCCGCCGCCACCGACACCATCGGAGCGCGCGGCAGCTGGTGCCGCGGCGCTGAACGAAGCCAAGCTCGGCTACCGCGCGATGCCGAGTTCGACCACCTTGCGCAGCGGCGCCTCGCCGCTCGACACCTCGCAGACGGTCAACGTCGTGCCCGAGCAGGTGCTGAAGGATCAATTGCCGCGCAATCTCGACGACGCGCTTGCCAATGTCAGCGGCGTCACCCAGGGCAATACGCTGGCCGGTACTCAAGACGCCGTGATGCGTCGCGGCTTCGGCGACAACCGCGACGGCTCGATCATGCGCAACGGCATGCCGTTGGTGCAGGGCCGCAGCCTCAACGCGGCGGTCGAGAGCGTCGAGGTGCTGAAAGGCCCGGCGTCGCTGCTTTACGGCATCATGGACCCCGGCGGCATCGTCAACACGATCAGCAAGCGCCCCGAGCTCTATCAGCACGGCTCGGTGACCCTGCTCGGCTCGACCTACGCCAACAACAAGAACGGCGCTGACGGAGCGATCGACATCACCGGCCCGATCGGCAATGGCGGCCTCGCCTATCGCTTCATCGGCTATGGCGTCAGCGAGGACTATTGGCGCAATTTCGGACGCCACCGCGAAATGCTGGTCGCGCCGTCGCTGGCCTGGTACGGCGAGAACACCACTGTCCAGTTGAACTACGAGCACCGCGAATTCATCACGCCGTTCGACCGCGGCACTGCGTTCGATTCCGTAACCAAGGCGCCGCTGGCGATCCCGGCAACGCGCCGGCTCGACGAGCCATTCAATAATGTTTGGGGAACGTCCGACCTGATGCAGGCCTCGGTCGAGCACCGGCTGAATCAGGACTGGAAGCTGTTCGCCGCCTACAGCTACAATACCGAGACCTTCAGCGCCAATCAGCTCCGCATCACCGGCATCAACACCAAGACCGGTGTCGAGACCCGCAGCAATGACGGCACGTGGGGCTCGCTCAGCAATGCCAGCTACGGCACATCCTATGTGCAGGGCAATTTCTGGCTCGGCAATATGCGCAGCGAGGTGCTGTTCGGCGGCGACGGCCAGTACCGCACGATCTACCGCGACAATCTGATCCGGCAGGCGACGCCGAGCTTCAACTTCTACAATCCGGTCTCCGGCCTGATCTCGCCGGGCACCACGGTCTCCGCCACCGACAGCGCCCAGACCGACAAGCTCGGCCAGTGGTCGCTGTTCTTCCAGGACACGCTGCATCTGACCGAGCGCTTCGCGCTGGTCGGCGGCGTGCGCTACATGGACTACGACCAGATCGCCGGCAGGGGCCGGCCCTTCATCACCAACACCAACGTCTCGGGGGACAAGGCACTGCCGCTCGGCGGCGCGGTCTTCAAGCTCACCGACGAGGTCTCGCTCTATGCGAGCTACACGCAGTCGCTGAAGCCGACCTCGACCATCGCTCCGCTCACCGGCGGCGTCGTGATCGGCTCCAACATCGCGCCCGAAGAGGGCACCCAGTGGGAGACCGGCGTCAAGTTCGACTTCAACAAGCGGATTTCCGGCACGCTCGCGCTTTACGACATCGACAAGAAGAACGTCCTGGTCTCGCAGCTCAACTCCGCGACCGGCATCGTGGAGTACCGCACCGCCGGCAAAGTTCGCTCGCGCGGCGTCGAGCTCGACGTCACCGGACGGCTGACTGACAGCTGGAGCATGATCGGCAGTTACGCCTATACCGATGCACGCGTCACCGAGGATCCGACGCTCGTCTGTAACGCCTTGCAGAACGTCGCGCTCAACACCGCATCGCTCTATCTGGTCTATGATTTCGGCACCACCCTGCCCGGCCGGCTGCGTCTCGGCGGCGGCGGGCGCTATGTCGGCGACCGGCCCGGCGATGCCGCGAACAGCTTCGTGCTGCCGGCCTACACCGTTGCGGATGTGTTTGCGACCTACGAGACCAAGGTGCAGTCGTTCCCGGTGATCTACCAGTTCAACGTCAAGAACCTGTTCGACACCGTCTACTATCCCTCGGCCGTCAGCAATCTGGCCGTGGCGATGGGCGACGCACGGCGCTTCTCGCTCTCGGCAACGGTGAAATTCTAGCATGCGCGCGATTCGGACAGCGATCGGACTGCTCGCCGTCCTGGCTGCCACCGCGCTCGTCACCACCGTCCGCGCCGACGAGCTCACGCTGTATTCGACCCGGGAAGCCAGTCTGGTCGAGCCCGTCATCGCGGCCTTCACGGCAGCGAGCGGTACCAAGGTCAAGACCGTCTTCATCGAGGACAGTTTGGTCAAGCGCCTGACATCGGAAGGCGACAATTCGCCCGCGGATGTGCTGCTCACCATCGGTCTCGACAAGACAACCCAGCTTGTGACGCGCGGGCTGACACAGGCGCTTGCATCGCCCGCGCTTGATCAGGCGGTGGCGGCGAACCTGCGCGGCAACGACGGCCAGTGGATCGCGCTCGCCGTTCGTCCGCGCGTGGTGTTCGCGCGCAAGGACAGTGCCCTCGTCGCAATCACGTATGAAGGACTCGCCGATCCCAAATGGCGCGGCAAATTGTGCATGCGGCCGGCCGCGCACCGGAACAATGTCGCGCTGATCGCGGCCTATCTCGCGCATCACGGGACAGACGCGACGCAGACCTGGCTCGCCGGAGTTAAAGGAAATCTCGCCCACAAGCCGGCCGGCAAGGACAATGACGTGGTCCGCGAGATCGCCGAAGGACGCTGCGACATAGGCATCGGCAACACGGTCGCGCTGGCACAGCTCCGCGACAGCCGCGAAGGCAATGATTGGCGCGCATGGGCCGACGCCGTGAAGGCCGTGCCGACCGCGTTCACCGGCAACGGCAGCCACGTCAATCTGACTGGCGCCGCGATTGCCCGGCACGCACCGCATCCGGCCGCCGCGCGCGCGTTCCTCGAATTCCTCGTCACGCCGCGGGCCCAGACGATCTTTGCGACCGCCGAGCTGGAATATCCCGTGCTTGCGACCGCGAAGCGGCCGCCGATCGTTGAGGGTATCGGATCGTTCCCTGCCGATGCACTGCCCGTCGATGAGATCGCCGCGCATCAAGCGGCCGCAATCGCCCTGATCCGAAAGGCCGGCTTCGATGAGTGATGTCCGACGTCCGATCAAGGCCGCCCTGCTGCAGGTTCATTCCGTCGTTGGGCTGGTGCTGGCGCTGCTCTGGGCAGTGGTCGGCCTGACAGGCGCAACGATGGCCTTTGAGGATGAGATCGAGGCCAGCCTGAACAGCCAGATGATGCGCGTCGAGGCCAGCGCGCCCCGGCGACTCACGCCGGACGAACTGGTCGCGCGGCTTCAGGCGGCGGGCGATTTCGGCAAGGTCTCGGCCGTCACCATGTCCAGCGATCCATCGGCCGCTGCGCACATCCGCTTTGCCCGCAGCGACGGCGGCACGCGGCCGTCGTCGGTCTATGTCGATCCGTACAACGGACATTTGCTCGGCACGCCGCGCGGCGAGGACTTCTTCGCCACCGTCCGCAAGCTGCATCGCTGGCTGCTGCTGCCGGGCGACGGCAATGGCGTTGGCCGCAAGATCACGGGGTCAGCCGCGATCTGCCTGATCGTGATGCTGATATCAGGCCTCGTGCTGCGCTGGCCGCATCGCGCGCGCAGCGTCAAGATGTGGCTGAAGCCCAATCTGGGACTGCGCGGCCGCGGCCTGCACGGCTCGCTGCACGCAGTCATCGGCACCTGGGTGCTGCCGGTCTATCTGGTGATGACGCTGACCGGCCTGTGGTACTCGTTCGAATGGTACAAGGCCGGCGCCAACTGGCTGCTGACGCGCCCTCAGGCCACCGCCGCAGCGCAGCCGAAGCCACCCCGCGGCACGACGATTGCCGAGAGCAAGGGTGAAGCCAGGGCGGACGCGAAGGCGGAGGCAACGCCGCTCGTGTTCGATCACGTCTGGTCGGCGTTCCTGCAGCAGGAGAACAACGATTACGGCAGGGCTCTGCTGACCCTTCCGGCCGGCGCAGGCACAGCGGTGCGCGTGCGGTCTTGGGCGCGGGATTCCTCGCTCGAGAGCGTGCGTGACGAATTCCGCATCGATGCCGTCACCGGGCGCGTCATCTCGTCGGATCGCTACGCGGACAAGAGGTTCGGCGAGCGCGTCCTTGCGGGCGTGCTCGACATCCACCGCGGCGCTATCCTGGGATGGCCCGGCAAGCTCGTCTTCATGCTGGCCGCCGCCATGATGCCGCTATTCGTGGTGACCGGCATCCTGCTCTATCTGTCCCGCCGCAGACACCGCCGCCTCGCGCCGCCGTCGGTCGCAAGCCTGGTTCCGGGCGAGTGAACCTCAACGATCAGCGGAGGTCGCAGGCCGCGAGCCGACTGCGCAACTCGGCGTCGGTTTCGGCTCCAAGTTCGAGCAATCCGCGGTAGGGATCGCCGGATATGCCGAGCGCCGCGGCGAACGCCGGCTGCTTGCGTTTGATGACGGGGGGCTACGGCGAGCCGTCAGCAGATTGAGGGCAGGCGGCCTCAAGACCGAGCCGTCGTTCGACCTCGAAATGGATCCAACCGCGCTGCTGCTCCACCGGATCCTGGTCGCCGAACAGTTCGAACGGCCAGCCATCCAAGACAAAGCGAGCAATCGCCGGCCGCGTTCCCGAGACCCAGCGGTAGAGAATGAAATCATCAGCCGATTGATAATGGGTCCAGACCGCGTCCGCGAAGAGATCCGGATCGGGCGCATGGCAGACGATATCGATGTCGCTGCCGGGCACGGCAAGGCCGAGCGGCAGTGTTCCGACGACGCGGGGATCGAACGGCTTCAGCAGCTCCATCACGGCAGAGCTGGTGACGGCGGATATGTAGTCTCCGACGGTCATCGCGTGGCACGCCCTCGAGATCGCAGCGCCGCAATACCACGCTCGCGTCGAATGCGGGAGCCTCCACGAATGAGCGGAAGACGAGAGAAAGCGGCCTTGTAAACGCTGCGGGGGCGATCTCGACCGCGTCACCGTGGTCGAAACCGCCCCCGTCACGCCGGCGGACGGGCGGCTGCTCGCAAGCCAGCCTGTCCAGCCGATAGTCGGAATGATCCGTTCGATTAGCCGAACTGGTTCATCGTGTTGTGGGCACCGCCCGCCTTAAGGGCGGCTTCACCGGCGAAGTACTCCTTGTGGTCGTCGCCGATGTCGGAGCCCGCCATGTTCTGATGCTTCGCACATGCGATGCCCTGACGGATTTCCGCGCGCTGCACGTTCTTGACGTAACCGAGCATGCCCTGCTCGCCGAAATACTCCTTCGCGAGATTGTCGGTCGACAGCGCAGCCGTGTGATAGGTCGGCAGCGTGATCAGGTGGTGGAAGATACCGGCGCGCTTCGCCGAATCCGCCTGGAAGGTACGGATACGCTCGTCGGCCTCGATCGCCAGCGGCGTAGCGTCGTATTCCACCTTCATCAGTTCGGCGCGGTTGTACTTGCTGACATCCTTGCCGGCTTCCTTCATCGCGTCATAGACCTGCCAACGGAAGTTGAGGGTCCAGTTGAAGGAAGGCGAGTTGTTGTAGGCAAGCTTCGCGTTCGGAATGACCTTGCGGATGCGATCGACCATCGAAGCGATCTGCTCGATATGCGGCTTCTCGGTCTCGATCCACAACAGGTCAGCACCGTTCTGCAGCGAGGTGATGCAGTCGAGCACGCAGCGATCCGCACCAGTGCCGGGACGGAACTGGTAGAGGTTGCTGGGCAGACGCTTCGGGCGCATCATCTTGCCGTTCTGGTTGATGATGACGTCGCCGTTCCGCGCGTTGGCAGCCGTGATTTCCTCGCAATCGAGGAAGCTGTTGTACTGGTCGCCGAGGTCGCCGGGCTTGTGGCTCACGGCGATCTGCTGCGTCAGGCCGGCGCCGAGCGAGTCGGTACGGGTCACGATGATGCCGTCTTCGACGCCGAGCTCGAGGAACGCATGGCGGCAGGCACGGATCTTCGCGATGAAGACCTCGTGCGGCACGGTCACCTTGCCGTCCTGGTGGCCGCACTGCTTCTCGTCGGAGACCTGGTTCTCGATCTGCAGGGCGCAGGCGCCCGCCTCGATCATCTTCTTGGCGAGCAGGTAGGTCGCTTCCGCGTTGCCGAAGCCGGCGTCGATGTCGGCGATGACGGGCACGACGTGGGTCTGGAAGTTGTCGATCTTCTCGATCAGCGCCTTTTCCTTGGCCTTGTCGCCTTCCTTGCGGGCCGCATCGAGCGCGCGGAAGATGTCGTTGAGCTCGCGGGAATCCGCCTGACGCAGGAAGGTGTAGAGCTCTTCGATCAGGGCCGGCACCGAGGTCTTCTCGTGCATCGACTGATCCGGCAACGGGCCGAACTCGGAGCGCAGCGCCGCGATCATCCAGCCGGACAGATACAGGTAACGGCGGTCGGGGTTGCCGAAGTGCTTCTTGACCGAGATCAGCTTCTGCTGGGCGATGAAGCCGTGCCAGCAGCCGAGCGACTGGGTGTACTTGGTGCTGTCGGCATCATAGGCGGCCATGTCGGCGCGCATCAGCGCAGCCGTGTAGCGGGCGACATCCAGACCGGTCTTGAAGCGGTTCTGCAGGCGCATGCGCGCAACGGCTTCCGCGGTGACGCCGTTCCAGGTGTCCTTGGTCTTGAGGAGCGCTTCGGCCGCCTCAATCTCGCTCTGATAGGAAGCCGGTCCCTGGATGGCCCGGTCGCTGATCCCGCGCGGTTGGAAGTTCATGTCCGTGATCCCTTCGGTGACGAAATAACTGCACCGTTTGTGACCCGCGGCGGCGTGGGGAGCTAGACCTGGCGCAGAAAACTTGTCATAACTTACAAGAAACTGATGTATTGTTGTAAGAATCTTACATCAAGACGGATTTAGCGATGGCAACCTCAAGCGCTCGCTCGGTTTTCATGGGCCCCCGACTCCGCCGGCTGCGGCGCGATCTCGGGCTGACCCAGGCCGATATGGCGGCCGATCTCGAAATCTCGGCCCCCTATGTCGCTCTGCTGGAACGCAATCAGCGCCCGGTGACGGCAGACATGCTGCTTCGCCTTGCCCGCACCTACAAGATCGATCTGGCCGATCTCGCCGGCGATGGCGGCGCCGACCACACCGCGCGCATGCAGTCCGTCCTGAAGGAGCCGATGTTTGCCGACATCGACATCCCCACCCTCGAAGTCAGCGACCTCGCGGTCAGCTATCCCGGAATGACCGAGGCGTTCCTGCGCCTCTATACCGCCTATCGCGAAGAGCAGCTGGCGCTCGCGGAGCGACGGGCGCCGGACCTGGCGGGCGCAGCGCTATTGCCGGGCGAGAACTTCGACGCCAACGACCCCGTTGCGGAAGTCCGGCGCTTTCTCGCCGCGCGCCGCAACAATTTCGCCAATCTCGACGATGCCGCCGAGCGGCTCGTCCATGAGCCGGCCGGACCAGCCGGATTCATCGAGCGGCTTCGCGATCGCCATAAGCTTCAGGTCCGCTATCTGCCACCCAACGTCATGCTCGGTTCGGTCAGGCGACTGGACCTGCATCGCCGACAATTGCTGCTCGAGGACTCGCTCGATACCGCAGGCCTCAATTTCCAGCTCGCCAAGCAACTCGCTTATCTGGAGCTGGAAGACGAGATCGGCGCGGCGGTGGAAGACGGCAAGTTCACCAGCAAGAGCGCCGAGTTGCTGGCCCGCCGCGCGCTTGCCGCCTATGCCGCGGCCGCACTCATCATGCCGTATTCGGTGTTTGCGAAAGCGGTCGAGACGCGCCGCTACGACCTGGAGGCGCTGGCGCGCCAATTCGGCACCAGCTTCGAGCAGACCGCGCACCGCGTCACGACCTTGCAGCGGCCGGGTCTCGAAAAGATCCCGTTCTTCCTGATCCGCGTCGATCCCGCCGGCAACATTTCCAAGCTGCTCGATGGCGCCGGCTTCCCGTTTGCGAAGCACGGCGGGGCCTGTCCGCTGTGGTCGGTCCACGACATCTTCAAGACGCCGCGCCAGATCGTCACGCAATGGCTGGAATTGCCCGACGGTCAGCGGTTCTTTTCGATCGCCCGCACCGTGACCGCCGGCGGTGGCGCGTTCGGCGCCATCCGCGTGGAACGGGCGATCGCGATCGGCTGCGCAGCCGAGCATGCGGGCCAGTTGATCTACACGCGCGACGGACAGGGGCCGAACGCGGATGAGCCGACGCCGGTCGGCGTCGCCTGCCGGGTCTGTCATCGCCCGCGATGCGCAGCGCGCTCGGCGCCGCCGATCGGGCGCGAGATTCTCCCTGACGATTTCAGAACCTCGAGCGTCCCGTTCGGCTTCTCGGCGGACTGAGGACATGCGGCAGGCGAAGCAGATTGGTGCCGCGGAACGCCGCGGACGCCAGCTCCCCACGGTCGGGTTTGGATCATCTGCGAGGCTGACCTTAGAGGCCTCTGTACGGAGCGAGGTCGGGCCATTTCACTCGCAGAACTTCCTGAAGCTTTGAGACCTCTGCCTTGAACTCCACATTCGGTTCGAGTTCATAGATCCAGATGAACATGGAATCCGCCTTCCGGATGTTTAGAATCTCAACTTCCATCGTTCGTTTGTGAAGGTTCAACCAGAACACGCGCCGACCACCTTTGGAAGGCATCTGGGCTCCAATATCATCGACCTCAAACCCTTCACTTTGTGCAAACTGGATTAGGGTGTTGCGCAGCTCTTCGAACTGTGTCGCCGCGACAGAAAACTCCAAGCGAATTTTGGCATCCAAACTTGACGATTCTGCCAGTATTGAACGAAAGGGCACAAAGATCAGGCCGATAAGGACAAGTGCAATCGGGGCGACCCGCATGATAATCTCTCTTCACTCCGTCACTCACCCACATTCGGGTGTCGGTAACACTTAAGGATCGTGTCGCATAACTGGGTCCAATAGGTGCTGCCTCGGTAAGGTCGGCGCCGCCGATCGGGCGCGAGATTCTCCCCGACGATTTCAGAACCTCGAGCGTCCCGTTCGGCTTCTCGGCGGACTGACGCGGTCGATCACCCCTGCGGCCGGTTCTGGTCATACAGCACCCGCGCGCGGATGGTGCCGTCAATGTCTTTCAGGTCGGCCAGGAGCCCCTCGCCCTCGCCGCCGACAACGTCGGTCTCGAGCACGACATAGCCGACTTCCGGATCGGTCTGCAGATATTGCGCGAGGATGTTGATCCCGTGCCGGGACACCGCGTCGTTGACCTGACGCATGACGCCCGGAACATTGCGGTGAACATGGATGAAGCGGGTGCCGGTCGGTCGCGCCGGCAATTGCACCTGCGGAAAGTTGACCGCGCCGAAGGTCGACCCGACATCGGAATAATCGATCAGCTTGCGTGCAACTTCGCCGCCGATGCGGTCCTGCGCTTCTTCCGTCGAACCGCCGACATGCGGCGTGAGGATGACGTTGGGGAGGCCCTGCAGCGGCGAGACAAAGCGCGCCTCGTTCGACACCGGCTCGACCGGAAACACGTCGACCGCGGCCCCCGCCAGCCTGCCCTCGCGCAAGGCGCTCGCCAGCGCATCGAGATCGACCACGGTGCCGCGTGAGTTGTTAATCAGATAGGCCTCAGGCTTCATCAGCTGGAGCTGGGCTGCGCCGATCATTTTGGCGGTGGTGGGCGTCTCCGGCACGTGCAGCGATACGACATCGCTCGCGGCGAGCAACGCGTCAAGCGAGTCGGCGGGCTCGGTATTGCCATGGCGGAGCTTGTCGGTCTGATCGAAATAGATCACCCGCATGCCCATGGCTTCGGCGAGGTTCGACAGCTGCGAGCCGATGTTGCCGTAGCCGACGATGCCCAGCGTCTTGCCGCGCACCTCGCGGCTGCCTTCGGCGGACTTGTCCCAGCCGCCGG
Organism: Bradyrhizobium uaiense; assembly: GCF_010811875.1. Lineage (GTDB taxonomy): Bacteria > Pseudomonadota > Alphaproteobacteria > Rhizobiales > Xanthobacteraceae > Bradyrhizobium > Bradyrhizobium uaiense. The sequence goes on along the minus strand of NZ_VKHP01000082.1, from coordinate 9,459 downwards.
CATGTGCGGAGACCGAACGCGGAAAGATCCGGCGAAACAGCATGACGATCTCGGCGATGGTCAGCTCCGCCACGCTGCGGGTGTTGGAGTATGGCGCGTTGAATACGGGGATTCCGAGCTTTCGCGCGGCGTCGAGATCCACCTGATTGGTGCCGACCGAAAAGCAGCCGACAACGAGCAATCGGTCGGCGGCCTCGAGGATTTCCGCGGTCAACTGGGTCCGCGACCGAATTCCCAGCATATGGATGCCCGACAGCGCCTGCCTGAGCTCTTTGGGTCCCAGCGCCTTGGGCAGGCGCTGCAGCTCGGTATAGCCGTTCGCCTCGAACATCCGGACCGCGGAATCATTCACGCCCTCCAGCAGCAGCACACGTATTTTGGTCTTGGGAAGCGATAACATCATCGAGATCCAGATTCGCCAGGGTTCGGGCAGGTCCTGCCACGAGCGCAGTTTCGATGGATCAGGTGATAACATAGAAAACAATCGCGTCAGAAGCCGCAGTCGGCGGCCCGCCCTGCGATTTCCGATAAAGCACGCTCGATCCGCGCATCCAGACGCAGGGCGGGAGCCGATTCAGCCGAATATCCTGCTCAATTCGCCGGCAGAGGTCCCGTTGCGGCTCCCGGGGCGGTCGAACGCCTGCTCCGGCTCACCGGCCGGAGCAGGCGTTGCCGGACCTCAAACGCTTACTGGCAGGGATAGCGCCGGCCGTCCTTTGCCTGGAACGTATTCGACGCCGGATCGTATGAGCGATAGCGCTGCGCGCACGACGTCGCGTGCTGCTGGGCCGCGGCAGCTTCCTGCTGCGCGGCGGCGTTGGCCGCACCAGCCGCGATGACGCCGCCGATGAGGCCACCGACCAGCCCGCCGACCGCGGCGCCGCCATCGCAATTCCCATAACGGCACCAGACCTTCTCGGTCACTGCCGGCACCGCCGCCGCAACACCGGCGCCGTGCTGGAGCGGAGCCGAGATCGCGGAGGCGGAAAACATCATAACGCCGGTGGTGGCCGTCAAAACGACTTTCAGAAAGCGAGCCCTACGCATCATATCTCCTGCGTTTGAGTAGGTCGAAAGCATTTAGGCCAAATGGGCGATGAGTCCATGGACCGCATCGCATTCCGGATGGAGGCATTCGGATTGTGGCTAGCAAGGTCGAATGCAAGCGCGCGCAACTCCTGCTTTCGCTCGCGCTCTCAAAACGTCAGCGCCCCGAATTGAAGTCGGAACGTTCACGCAATACGGGCGAGCGGATTCGATCAAATGTTACCTTTGGCAGCCGATTGCGCGATCCGGATATCTCATTCGAAAATCGGATATTGACGCGATCGCGGAGAGCTCGAGCCGAACTCACCAAAGCTGTGCTAATGTGGTGGTGTGGTCTATGCGTGTGGCGGACGGCAAACATCCGATGGTTAGGATTTGATGGTCGAAGACATTCTCGCTGCACCACCGACGCGTTCGGGATCTTCGTTCGAGGAGCTGCTGGAGATACTCCATCCTCATGGGATCAATGCGCACTCCTCACCGCGGCCTGAGGACGCGTTTCGATGGCATACGGATGTTGCCATTGGAGCAGAAATCGACGTCGTGCGGGCGGATCTGTCTGCCGGTTGGGATTGGCACTATTCCTACGAGAGCACGTCGGGAGAGCTTGCAATCAGCCTGCTGAATGCCGGCAAGGCCGAAATGCTCATTGCAGGCAAGAGCGTCCAGCGAACCCCATCCGAGATCGCCATCGTGCCGCTTCCGACGATGCAAGCGCAGCGGGTCGAAGCGATCGATGGAAGATACTCGAGCGTGACGCTCACCTTGCACACGGGCATGGTGTCGAAGGTGCTGTCCGCGACGTTCGGGAACACGGCGCTGGAAGATCTCAATTTGACGCCGATCGTCGATCTGTCGACCGGCGCCGGGCAGACCCTTCTTCAGCTCATTCGCGCGAGCGCCACCGGTCTGTATGACGGCATCCTGGCACGCTCTCCGAAAGCCAGCGCGCTGTTATCCGAGGCTGCGCTGCAGCTCATCCTCGAGAATGTCCCCCACCGGCTGACCGACCGGTTGAACCGCTACCCACCGGACGCGCCGCCGCGTTACATCCGGCGGGCGGTCGAATATATGCGCGCCAATCCCCATCTGCCGCTGACGATCGCAGATATTGCCGGGACGGCTGGCGTCAGCAGCCGATTGCTGCAACTGGGATTCCGCAAGATCCACGGCACGACGCCGGTCGCCTATTTGCGACAAATTCGACTTGAGGCAATCCACGATGAACTGTCGCGACCGGAGAACATGCTTCCGGTCAGCGAGGTTGCACTGAAGTGGGGCTTTACGCACATGGGCCGTTTCGCGGCGATTTACCGCTCCGCATTTGGCCTGTATCCGTCCGATACGGTCCGGCGAGCGCGAGGGTTCTGCAACTAGGCGGGCGATTGTTGCGCCGGCGGCAGATCAGGCAATGGCCACTCCCGACGCCTTGTCGAACAAATGCGTCCGCTCGAGATCGAGCGCGACATCGATCACATGGTCCGGCTCCGCGGCAACACCGACCGGCATCTGCGCCGTGAACGCGAAAGCGCCGACGGTCCCGATCACCAGCGTGTGCGGCCCGAGCGGCTCCACGTCCTTCACAAGTATGCGGATCGAAGAGCCCGCGGGCGCGCCTTCGCGCAACACATGATCGGGACGCACGCCAAGCACCACGGGCTTGCCGACGCTGCCCGCATAGGCCGCCTCCCGCGACTTCGGTATTCGCAACGCCGTGCCCGACGGCTCGGTGAAGGTGAGCGCGCCGTCGCGGGCTGTGATCTCGCCATGGATGAAGTTCATGCTCGGTGCGCCCATGAAGCCGGCAACGAAGAGATTGCTCGGCTTCTCGTAGATCGTGATCGGATCGGCCGCCTGCTCGATCCGCCCCTTGTTCATCACCACGACGCGGTCGGCCATCGTCATGGCTTCGACCTGGTCGTGCGTGACATAGACGATCGTCTTGGCAAGGCGACGGTGCAGTGCCTTGATCTCGGTCCGCATCTCGATACGGAGCTTGGCGTCGAGATTGGACAACGGCTCGTCGAACAGGAAAACGTCCGGGCTGCGCACGATGGCACGGCCGATCGCCACGCGCTGGCGCTGGCCGCCGGAAAGCTGCTTGGGCCGGCGCTGCAAATATTGCTCGAGGTCAAGCACGCGGGCCACGTCGTTGACGGCCTTCTCGATGCTGGCGCGCTGCTCGCCGCGCACCTTCATGCCGTAGCCGATATTCTCGCCGACCGTCATGTGCGGATATAGCGCGTAGTTCTGGAACACCATCGCGCAATTGCGCAAGCCCGGTCGCAGCTGCGTCACGTCGCGGTTGCCGATGCGGATGGTGCCGCTGGTGACGGCCTCCAGCCCTGCGATCATGCGCAACGTCGTGGTCTTGCCGCAGCCGGACGGGCCGACCAGCACGACAAATTCCTCGTCGGCCACGTTGAGGTCGAGGCCTTCGATGATCTTGTAGGGCCCGTATGCCTTGCTGACGTTCTCGATCTCGACGTGCGCCATGGAATCCTTTTCCGTCGCTTCGTCGACGGCAGATAAAGTCCCGGACGACGCTCACGCATCATCCGGGACGCCCCGGTCAAAAGCTAGTTCTTCGGCGGAAGGCCCATCGCGGCGCGATAGGCCGCGAGCTGCTTGGCCCGGCCGAACTCGTCGGTCAGCCGATTCCACTCTTTGGCCATCGCGTCGAGCGCGGCCTGCGGCGTGGTCTGGCCGGCCAGTGCCTTACCGAGCTCGATCTCCACCACCTCGGTGTAGGAGAAGTAGCCGGGCAGACGCATGTCGAGCGCGACGTTCTTGGCATTGATCGAGTCCGATTGCGCGCCGAGATATTCCTTGGCCTCTTCCGGCGAGAAGATCTTGCTCCACAATTGCAGATTGGCGGTGTGCGATTTGCGATAGGGATTGACGCCGCTGCCGCCGGTGATCGCCGCCTGGCCCGACACGTCAGGACTTGTCAGCGTCTTGACGAAGTCCCACGCCGCCTTCTGGTTCTTGCCGGCCTTCGGCACCGCGATCTGCCAGCCGCCGAATGCCATGAACGGGCCCGGAATGACGCTCGAGAATTTATCCCACTTCTTGGTCTTCGCGTTCCAGATCTCGTCTGAGCCGGGCAGCATCGCCGAGCCGACCTTACCCGAGATCTTCGACTGCTTCGGGTCGGCGGCGATGACACCGGTGTCGCCCCAGCCGATCGATTCCGCGACCTGGCCGCCGGCCACGGCCGCGTTCACCTCGCCGAACGAGAAGTTCAGCGCGTTGGGCGGCCCAAGCTTCGATGCGCGGATGTATTCCTCGAGCCCCTTCACCCAGCCCGGGTTGTTGATCTGCGCGTCCATGGTCTCGGGGTCGAAGAACATCGCGCCCGGATAGTTCGGATTGTTGGCGTAGGCCGCCGCATGGCTGAAGAAGAACCAGAACTGCTGACCGCCGCGGCGGAAGGCTTCCGCCGTGCCCCACAGGCCCTTGTCGGGTCGCTGGAAGAACTCCGCGATGTCGAGATACTGTTTCCAGGTCTTCGGCGGCGCGAGGTCGTAGCCGTATTTGGCCTTGAAGGCGTCCTTCTCCTTGGGATCGCTGAACAGGTCGGTGCGGTAGGTATAGGTGTGGACGTCGCCGTCCATCGATTGCGAGTAGATCTTGCCTTCCCACACCATCAGGCGTTCACGATAGGCCGGCTCGATGTCGTCCCAATCCTTGCCAGACTGCATCTCCTTCGGCATCTCGCTGAGATAGGGCACGAAGTCCGGCAGCCAGGCCGGCGCGAAGCTGACGAGGTCGAACGTCGCGTCCGACGCGGTCAGCGATGTCGCGATCTTCGGATAGAGCTCGGACCAGGGAAACTCGACGACATTGACCTTGCCGCAGGTCTTCTTGGCCCATTCGTCGGCGCCGAGCTTGAGCGCGGAGGCGATATACGGTCCGGTCTGCGACGCCACCGTCAGGGTGACGCCGGTATAATCCGGACTACAGGCAGCATTCGCCTGGCTCGCAGCACCCGCGATCGCGAGCGAGGTGGTCAGCATCAGGAACGTCCGTCGCAACATCGTCTAGTCCTCCCTACACAGTTTTTGCTATTTGATGGCCCCGAGCAGCAGGCCCGACCGCATCATGCGGCTGAGCAGGCCTGCCATGATCATCATGGGAACGATTGCGACGAGCGCCGCAGCCGATATCGCCCACCATTCGTCGCCGCGCTGGCTGTTCTGTCCGGCCACCAGAATGGGCAGCGTCTGCCATCTGGAATTGGTCAGGAACAGCGCGAACAGAAACTCGTTCCAGACGAAGGCCAGCGTGATCATGAACGTCGCCAGCAGCCCGTTCATCGACATTGGCACCACGATGCCGATGAAGATGCGCCAGCTCGGCACGTTGTCGACCATCGCCGCCTCTTCGACCTCGATCGGGACCGCCTCGAAGAAGTCGCGCATCAGCCAGACCACGATCGGCAGCGAGAAGGCGACATAGCACAGCGTCAAGCCCACGAAGCTGTCGATCAGCTGGAAGCCGAGCCGGCCGATCTCGCTGTAGAGCAGATACAGCGCAAACGCCGTGACGATCGGCGGGAACATGCGCTGACTGACGAACCAGAACAGGATGTCCTCGTTGCCGAGAATCGGTCCGGGCAACGGCAGTCGGTTGGCGACGACGGCTGCGATCAGCGCAATCGGAAAGGCGAGCAACAGCGCCTGCGGGCGCGTAAATCCGAACGTCGCGTTGAACAGCAGATAGCCGCCGAGAGCGAGCAGGAAGAACACCAGGCCCGCGCCAAGTCTTACCTTGAATTCGAACCGCACCAGCGCATAGGCCGCCATCGCGCCGATCGCAGTGGCAATCGCCGCCGCGGAGAGGCCGACGATGGTCGAGTTCAGGAAGGTCCGGAAGAACTCGCCGCGGATCCCCTGATAGAGATCGATGAAGGGCTGCAAGGTCGGCGTGAAGTCGATGAACGGCAGATAGGTCGGCCCGCCGACGACGCCCGGTGGTGTCTTGAATGCCGTCACCACCACCCAATAGAGCGGAAACACCGTGATCAGGCACCAGACGAGGACGCCGACTGCGACCAGGCGGCGGCTCCATGGTGACAGTCCGGTCAAGCCATGTCCGCTCATCGGCGCTTCTCCAGATGCGGCCGCAGCAGCGCCAGATAGGTGACGCCGATGATCGTGATCGCGATCAGGAACAGGAAGCTGAGCGCCGACGTGTAGCCAAGATTGAACTTCTTGAAGCCTTCCTGATAGGCGAACAATGTCAGTGTCTCGGTGTCCACGCCCGGCCCGCCGCCGGTCATCACGAAGACGGTGTCCATGATCTTGTAGCTCTCGATTAGGCGGATGAAGACGACCGCAGCCGAGATCGGCAGCATCATCGGAAACGTGATGCCCCAGAACTGCTGCCAGGCGCTGGCATTCTCGAGCTCGGCGGCCTCGTAGACATCCTCGGGAAGCGTTTGCAGACCGGCCAGCATCATCAGGATGATGAACGGGGTCCACTGCCAGACCTCGACCGCGATGATGCAGGCGAGCGCCCAATGTCCGTTGGTGAGAAATGGCAGGTTGGCCAGCCCGAACTTCGCCAGGAACTGGTTGAGCGGCCCCATGGTCGGGTTGAAGATCATGCGCGCGACCAGCGCGACCGCCACGGGCGCCAGCAGCATCGGCAGCAGCAGGGCAACGCGAAACAGCCGCTCGCCCGGCACCCGTGCGTTCAGCGCCAGCGCGACGCCGAACCCGATCGCATATTGCAGCCCGACCGCGATGAAGGCGATCAGCGTCGTGGTGAAGAGCGCACTCCAGAACCGCGGCTCCTGCAGCAGCGTGGCATAGTTGCCGAGCCAGACCACCCGCGGCGGGATTGGCGGAATCAGGCGATAGCTCAGGAAACTCGTGGTCAGCGAATAGATCAGCGGAAAGATCGAGATCGCCAGCACGACGAGCACCGCCGGCCAGATGAAGACATGCTTGATCGGATCATTCCGCATCATCGCAGCATCATCCCTTCAGCAGCGCGTCGATCTCCGCCCGCCGCGGCATCGCGGGCGCGGTGCCGGGACGGGTCACCGAGATTCCGGCCGTCGCCGAACCGAAGCGCGCCGCCTCGAGCGGATCAGCGCCATCGGCGAGCGCCGCCGCGAAACCGCCGACGAATGCGTCGCCCGCGCCTGCGGTTTCCACCACCTTGCCGGCCGCGAACGGCGCGACGTGCAGCGAGCGATCCCGCGCATGAAACAACGCGCCACGCTCGCCGAGGGTGATCAGCGCCGTGCCCGCGCCTTTCGCCAGCAGGGCATCGCCGGCGCGGCGCGCCGCCGCGAGGTCGCTCACCGCGATGCCGGTCAGCCCTTCGGCCTCGGTCTCGTTGGGGACGACATAATCGCAGAGCGCAAACAGGCCATCGTCGTCGAACTTGATCGCCGGCGCCGGATTGAACACCGTGATGCTGCCGGCGGTGCGCGCGATCTCGAGCCCGCGCCGCGCCGCATCGACCGGCTGCTCGAGCTGCGTCACGAACACGCGGGAGCCGCTGATAGCGTCAGCCGCGGCGTCAACGTCAGCCGGGCTGATGGCGCCTGCCGCACCAGGCACCACGATGATCGCGTTGTCGCCGCGCGTCTCGTGGACGTAAATGAAGGCTGCGCCGGTCGGCGCTTCCGCCGTCCTGGCCACGCGCGGCCGAATTCCCTCGGTCTCCCAGGTCTTGATCGCAAGCTCGCCGAAGGCATCGCTGCCGATCCGCGAGATGAAACTCACGCTGGCGCCGGCCCGCGCGGCCGCGACGGCCTGGTTGGATCCCTTGCCGCCGGGCCCCATGGCGAATCCCGATCCGGCGATGGTCTCGCCGATCGCCGGCATGTTGCCGGCACGGAACGCGAGGTCGACGACGAAGACGCCGAGGACGGCGACGCCATTCCTGCTCATGTCGTCACTCCCCGTCCGGCGCGACAACGCCCTTGCTGAACAGGAAGCAGCCGTAGAAGCGCCGCTCGCCGGTCGTGATCACGCAGTACGCCGTCTTGGCCTTCTCGTAGAAGGCATGGCGCTCGACGCCGACCAGCGGCCAGGACCGTCCCTCGGCGCCGTCGATTGCGGCCTGCACCTCGCGCTGCACGGGCGGCACTTCCTGAGGCTGGCCGACAATCTCCATGCGGATCGCGGCATCGTCGACGAACGTGTCGAGCGGCATCACCGAGAGCACGGCTTCGACCGCCTTGGCGGCGCTCACATTGTCGATGCGCAGTAGTTCGCCAAGCGCGCTCTGCCGGGCGATCGAGTCGGCCGGAAAATTGGTGTCGCACACCACGAGGCGATCACCGTGCCCCATCGCCCGCAGGGCATAGAGCACGTCGGCATTGAGCAATGGATTGATGCCCTTGAGCATGTTGCGTCCCTCCCTCGTCTTTAAATTCACCGGACTCTGACGGTCCGGATCCCCATTCATATCAGCGCAACGTGACTTCTTTAGTCGCCATACGGAACCCAGATGTTCTTCACCTGCACGGCGTGGCGGAGCAGGATCGGGCCCTCGCTCGCGGCCTTGTCGTACCAGTCGAGAGCGAGGCCATGATCGACCAGCGTCCGCTTGAGATTGCCGATCGAGTATCGTTCCGCTGCCGTGGAAGCCTCCTGCGATCCGAAGGCCCAGAGCGCGTCGACATCGTCATGCTCGGCAAGCACCTTGACCAGATCGTTGCGGTCCCCGGTGACGATGTTGACCACACCGCCCGGCACGTCCGAGGTCTCGAGCACCTGGTAGAAGTCAGTCGCGGCGAGCGGATGCCGTTCGCTCGGCACGGCGACGACCCGGTTGCCCATCGCAATCAACGGAGCCACCAGGCTGATGAAGCCGAGCAACGGCGCCTCGTCGGGACAGGCGACACCAACCACGCCGATCGGCTCATGCATCGCGAGCGCCACGCCGCGCAGCGGCGGCGCGTGGATTGATCCTTCGTATTTGTCGGCCCAGGCGCCATAGCCGAACAGCCGTTCGATGCTGGCATCGACTTCCGTGCGCGCTTTTGCGCCCGTAACACCGGTCATGTCGGCGATACGGCGGGCGAACTCGTCGCCGCGCGCGGACAGATTCTCGGCAAGGTAATAGAGGATCTGGGCGCGATTATGCGCCGTCGCCCGCGCCCACGACTCGGCCGAGCGCGCCGCAGCCACCGCATTGCGGATGTCCTTGCGATTGCCCTCGCCTGCTTCGCCGAGACGGCGGCCTTTCGGCGAGAGCACCGCACGCGAATAGTTGCCGTCCGGACGGACCTGCTTGCCGCCGACGAACAGTTTTGCCGTTCGATCGATCGGCGGCACGTCGAATCCGGTGCCGGCGCCGGCCGCCGTCGGCAGCGGCAACGTCCTGGCCCCAGCCTTGCCGCCAATCCAGGCCTTCGGCTTGGTTTACTCATACCTGCCTTCGCCG
>NZ_VKHP01000822.1 GCF_010811875.1 Bradyrhizobium uaiense | reverse complement strand
AAAACGGATCAAAGATGTCGTTCAGCCTGTCCTGGGGAATGCCCGGACCGGAATCGCTGATGGAAATGACTGCCGATGCGTCCCCGTTGACTTCGGTACGACCGATGATCGTGCGCCCGTAGGGCATGGGCATCGGCCTGTCCATCGCACGGACGATCGTTCTGGCGCATAGCGGCCAGCTCTGGGCTGAGAACCAGTCCGGAGGAGGAGCTGTATTCCACCTTTCACTGCCATTGGCAGCATAGCG
>NZ_VKHP01000821.1 GCF_010811875.1 Bradyrhizobium uaiense | reverse complement strand
TGATCGGCGCGAGGCCTTCGGTCGGCTCGTCGAGCAGCAGCACTTTCGGGTTCAGCGTCAGCGCGCGACCGATCGCCAGCATCTGCTGCTCGCCCCCGGACAGCTGGTTGCCGAAATTGCCGCGCCGGGATCGGTTGGGTGCCGCAGGAGCGCAACATCTTCCGCTCGCTGACGGTGGAAGAGAACATGACCGCGGTGGCGCAGCCCGGGCCGTGGACGGTCGAGCGGGTGTACGAGATGTTTCCGC
>NZ_VKHP01000820.1 GCF_010811875.1 Bradyrhizobium uaiense | reverse complement strand
TAGGACAGCTGTTCGCCACCACGCTGGTCGCCGAGCCCAATGTCTGCGCCGCGCTGATGGGCACCCTGATCAAGGGTCTCGGCGTCGATCACGTCTGCTGGGGCACCGATGCGCTGTGGACCGGTGCACCGGCATCCCGACGAGAAGAAGTAATGAGGCCTCGTCATTCCGGGGCTCGCCAACGGGTCCGCGCAAAGCGCGGCCCGATGACAGGCTCCGCGAGAGCCCGGAATCCATCGGGCCGCAG
>NZ_VKHP01000819.1 GCF_010811875.1 Bradyrhizobium uaiense | reverse complement strand
GCGATGATCCTGGTCGAGGAATGCCGGCTCAGGCTCGACGATCCCCTCGATCGCTGGCTGCCCGAGCTCGCCGATCGCAAGGTGCTGCGCAGCATCGAATCCGAGGTCAACGACACGGTGCCGGCGACGCGCGCGATCAAGACACCGAGGATCAGGCTCCCGGTGTTGTAGAGCCAGCGTTCACCGGGTTGATAGGCCAGCGGCAGCGTGCCGTAGCGACGCAGCAATTCGTCCGGCGGAAACGACG
>NZ_VKHP01000818.1 GCF_010811875.1 Bradyrhizobium uaiense | reverse complement strand
CGGTGGCCGGCTGGATTCGACCAATGTGGTCGAGACGCCGCTCGCCGCGGTGATCACGCCGGTCAGCATGGATCACATGGAATTCCTCGGCGACAATCTGACGGCGATCGCCGGCGAGAAGGCCGCGCTCGACGCCAACGTGCCATTGCTGGCCGGCCGCATGCAGCGGCGCGCGCATGCGATTCGCCTCCGCCTCGATCACGGCCATCGCCTCCGGCGCCTGCTCGGCGCACACCACCGGCACCTT
>NZ_VKHP01000817.1 GCF_010811875.1 Bradyrhizobium uaiense | reverse complement strand
TGCGGCCGTGGAGCATCTCGCCGAGCTCGGCGTCGCCTTCGACCGGCGCGCCGACGGCAGCTGGCGCCTCGGGCTCGAGGCCGCACATGGCCGCAACCGCATCGTGCACGCCACCGGCGACGGCACCTGCCGCGAGCGTATCGGCGAGATGCAGCGCAGGGGTGTCATCTGCGCCGACAGGCGCGGCAAGGCCGCCTTGCGCCCACATGCTGGAGGCTTCCGCGCCGAGCGGCGACTTCGACAGCAG
>NZ_VKHP01000816.1 GCF_010811875.1 Bradyrhizobium uaiense | reverse complement strand
TCCTGATCGTGGGCTTAGGGGCCGGCCTGTCGATCGGCTGTCGCGTGCTAGGCGGGCTCGCATTGATCTACGCAGTGATCGGCTTCATACCGCTGTGGATCGAGGAATACCGCAAGCAGGGTGCGCGGCGAGGGCGCCGGATATTCCTCGATCAGGCGGACGAGGCCCATGATCAGGACCACCATCGCGACGGCGAACGGTGCATCCTTCGGATTCATGAACATGTGGCCGTAGAAGGTCGGGCACA
>NZ_VKHP01000815.1 GCF_010811875.1 Bradyrhizobium uaiense | reverse complement strand
AGGCGTTCGGATTGATTGGCGCGCGCCGCATCGCGGATGCAGACGAAGCGCTCCTCGAACAGCCGGTGCCGGACCGAGCGTGGCGACTCCGGCAGGTGGCCGCCGATCAGCGCATCGAGTTCGCCGCAACCGACTATGGTGATCTCGTCCTGGTGCCGGAACTGACCCGCTTGTTGCGCATGGAGGCACCCAACATCGACCTCGCGGTGCGTCCGTTGACCGACGCGACGGCGGCGCTGGCGAAAAT
>NZ_VKHP01000814.1 GCF_010811875.1 Bradyrhizobium uaiense | reverse complement strand
GTCGGCGGCCTCTGCGTGTCGCAACTGCTGACGCTGTTCATCACGCCCGTGATCTACATCTATCTCGACCGCATCGACCGCAGGCTGCGCCGCAAGCTCGATCCGCAGGCAGAGGCGGATGGCGACGCCGAGCGGCTGACGCAACTCTGCGCCGGCGCCGGCGCCGAGCGCGATCGGCAGCGTGCCGAAGATCGCCGCGAACGTCGTCATCATGATCGGACGGAAGCGCAGCAGCGCCGCCTCGCGG
>NZ_VKHP01000813.1 GCF_010811875.1 Bradyrhizobium uaiense | reverse complement strand
GAGAGGGGCTCGCGAGGATCGCCGTCTGCGAGCGATAACGGCGCGAGCCACATTCTCGGTGTCATCACCCGCGAAAGCGGGTGATCCAGTATTCCAGAGACAGCAGTGCTTGAGCCGAGGGGCCGCGACATCAGCGCCACGACGGCGGAGCGGGTCTCGACGCCGAGCTTCTCGAAGATGTGAATCAGATGCGTCTTCACCGTCGCGAGACCGATGCTCAGGCACTCGCCGATCTCGCGGTTGGTCC
>NZ_VKHP01000081.1 GCF_010811875.1 Bradyrhizobium uaiense | reverse complement strand
TGACGCCAAGCTCGATCTGCACGGTCTCACCGATTTCTGCCGGACAAGGCTCGCGGGCTTCAAGGTGCCGCAGCTTTCGGTGAGGCCGTAGGCATCGATATAACGCGCGTTCTTGAAGTAATCCGAGAAGGCGCGGATGCGGAGTTCCGGCGTCTTTTCGCCGCCGCCGATCGCCCATTTCAGGCTGGAGACGTCGTAGCGGTCGCGGTTCGGGCAGGTGAGGAGGGCCGTGGTCATGACCGGCGCGAACCATGCCGCGTTGAGCTTCTCGCGCTCGATCGCGGCCAGGGCCGGCTCGGCTTCAAAGGTGCGGTGAATACACAGCATGCCGCCGTGCCAAAGCACGGCGATGCCGGGCAGATCGAGTGCGCCGACGTGATAGAGCGGACCGACCACGAGCAGCCGCGTGTCCGCATTCAATCCGAGCACCTGCGTCTGGTCCGCCGATTTCCAGTAGATGTTCTCATAGGTGAGCATCACGCCCTTGGGACGATCCGTCGTGCCCGAGGTGTACATCAGCCGCATCAGGTCGCGTGGTTGGCGTAGATGCGCAAGCGCCGGCGCGATGTCAGACACACGGCTGGTGATGCCGGACTGCGCGACTTCATCGAGCAGCACCACCGGCGCATCGCCGGTTGCGATCGCGGCAAACTCCTCGTCGGCGACCAGCAGGCGCGCGCCGGAGTCGCCGACGATGTAGCCGACTTCGTCGGCCGACAGGCGATAGTTGATCGGCAGGAACACCGCGCCGATATGGCTGGTCGCGAACACCAGTTCGAGAAACGCCGTGCTGTTCTTCATCAGGACGGCAACGACGTCGCCGGGCGCAATCCCGCGTGCGGCAAGCCAGGCGCCCACCTGGCGGATTCGCAGGTCAAAGTCGGCGTAGGAAACGTCCTCGCCGCGATATTTCAGCGCACAGCGGTCCGGAGTCCGCCCGGCATGAAATGCGATGAAGCTGGAAAGATTGATCATTTGCCGCTCGTCGGGCCGATTCCGGCGCCGTTTTCTCCCTAGATGAATTATGAGTCGTAATTCATCTTTGGCTTGACGTCACCCCCCTTGCTCTGAAAACATTGTGGTCACGGAGACGGTACGATCTCCGACAGGGATTTTGGGAACGCGAACCCGACAGGGAGGGGAATATGAAGAGGACCCGGAAACCGGGCATCAGCCGGCGTTCGACGCTTGCGCTGATGGGCACCGGAGCGGTGACCTTTGCCGCGCCATGGGTGGCGCGCGCGCAGGCCAAGACCATCAAGATCGGCATGCCGACCATCCTGTCGGGCCGCGTCGCGCAGCTCGGCACGTCTTCGCGCAACGCGGTGATGCTGGAAGTCGAGAAGGTCAATGCCGCCGGCGGCCTTGCCGGGCGCCAGATCGAGATGGTGATCCGCGACTCCAAGGGACAGCCGCAGGAAGCTGCGCGGATCGCGCGCGAGCTCGTCAATACGGACGGTTGCGAGATGCTGCTCGATGGCGAGGCGTCGTCGGGATCGTTCGCGGTTCACGAGGTCGCGCGCGATCTCGGCGTGCTCTGCATCCACACCTGCTCGGAAGCCTCGTCGCTGACGGCCGATCCCAAGCAGCACATTCCGAACGCCTTCCGCTGCGTGCGGCAGGGCATTCATGACTCCATCGTCGGCGCCGGCTACGCGGCAGGGATCGCCAAGGCCAAGGGCCTGAAGAAATGGGCGACCTGTTCGCCGGACTATGCCTATGGCCGCGACACCACCGGCGAGTTCGTGCTGTACCTGAAGAAGTTCGCGCCCGATGTCGAGATCATCAGCGAGTCCTGGCCAAAACTGTTCCAGCCTGACTACACCGAGGTGGTGACCAAGATCCTGCAAGCCAAGCCGCAGGCGCTCTACTCATGCCTGTGGGGCGGCGATCTCACCTCCTACATCGACCAGGCCAACATCTACGCGATGTTCACCCAGATGGAGGTGTTCGCGGTCAACATGGCCGACTACACCGCGCTCACCGTGGTGAAGAACCTGCCCAAGGGCATCCACTCCGGCGACCGCTACATCAAGACATTCCCGCCGACGCCGGAGAATGCGGCCTGGGGCGATGCCTACAAGGCGAAATACAACGAGTACCCGACCAACTGGTCCTGGCAGAACGCGACAGCGGTCATGTTCCTCAACGAGGCGGTCAAGAAGGCGGGTTCGACCGACGGCAAGAAGGTAGCGGAAGTGCTCACCGGGCTCACCATCAAGTGCCCGTTCGGTGCCGACGGCACCGTCACGATGCGCGCCGACGATCACACGCTGGTCGGCTACGCGATCGGCTGGGGCACAACGATCCCGCAGGAGCCTTACGTCCCCGACGTGAAGGCCGGAGACTGGAAGGCCATCTTCGAGCTCGAAGCCGAATGGAAGAAGAGCAAGGGCTACACCTGATCCGCATATGAGGCGGAGGCAGCACGCTGTCTCCGCCCTTGATCTGATGTTTGTCGCGCGCCGGCGTTGCGGCCCGCCGTAATGGATGATTCTCGTGGACCTCGACGCGCTCGCCAGTTGCCTCGCCAGCCCTTCATGCCTGGTGACGCAAACCACCAGCGGCCTGATCATCGGCATGCTGCTGTTTCTCGTCGCCGTCGGGCTGACGTTGATTTTCGGCGTGCTCAAGGTGGTCAATTTCAGCCACGGCGCCTTCTATATGTTCGGCGCCTATTTCGCGATGACGGCCTATCAACTCACCGGCAGCTTTGCGCTGGCGATCCTGAGCGGCGCTGCCGGCACTGCGATCCTCGGCCTGATCTTCGAACGCGTGTTCATGAGCCGGGTCTACGGCCGCGACGTGCTGATGCAGCTTCTGGTCTGCTACGCCTTCGTGCTGATCTTCGATGACGTTGTCCGCATGATCTGGGGTCCTGAATTCAAGTCGATGGGCATGCCGGCCGCGTTCCAGGTGCCGCCGCTATTCATCGCCGGCGGCGTGGTGCCGCCATATTATCTGCTGTTGATCGGCGTGGCGCTGGCTGCGGCCGCTATTCTCGGTCTGGGGCTGGCGCGCTCCAGGATCGGCAAGGTGATCCGTGCGGCTGCGCAAAATCCCGGCATGGTGTCGGCGCTTGGCACCAACACCGGGCTGATCTATGGCGGCGTGTTCGCGCTCGGCGGCATGCTGGCGGGACTGGCAGGCGCGCTCGCCGCACCGGTGCGCTCGCTGACACCGGGCATGGGCTTCTCTGTTCTGATCGAGTCCTTCATTGTCACCGTGATCGGCGGCATGGGCTCGATCCTGGGGGCGCTGATCGGTGCGCTTTTGATCGGCCTGATCCGCTCTTTCGGATCGCTCGGCTTCCCGCTGTTCACCGAGGGGCTGATGTATCTCTTCATGGTGATCGTGCTGGTGTCACGTCCGACCGGCCTGTTCGGCAAGGAGGTCGCATGACCGAGTTGCAGGCCGGGCAGAGCGCGCAGCCCCTCGAAGTGCCCCGGATCGACGCCAGGCCGCAGCGCTATCGCGATGTGCTGATCGCGCTCGTGGCCTTCGTCCTGCTCGCGCTGCTGCCGATGCTGTTCGGCAGCAAGCAGCTGCTTGATTTCGTGATCCGCTGCGCGGCTTACGGGCTGTTCGCGACCTCGCTCAACCTCCTGGTCGGCTACACCGGACTGATCTCGTTCGGGCACGGCATGTTCTTCGGCCTCGGCGCCTATGGTTTCGGCCTCATGATGCAGAAGACCGGCGTTCCGATCCCGGTGGCTTTCGTCGCCACGCTGGCGATGACGCTGGTCGTTGCCGTGGTCATCGGTGCGATCTGCGTGCGGTTGAAGGAAATCTACTTCGCCTTCGTGACGCTGGCGTTCCAGATGCTGATCCATTCGACCATCCTGTCTTGGCAGTCGCTGACCGGCGGCGACCAGGGCCTGCGCGGCGGCATCCCGCGGCCGTCGTTTCTCGGCATCGACCTGTCGAACCATCTGCATCTCTACATCACGAGCTGCGCGCTGCTGGTGATCGGGCTGTTCCTGATGCGCCAGATCGCGCAGTCGCCGTTCGGCTACACGCTGCGCATGATCCGTGACAACGCCACGCGGGCGAGCTTCATCGGCATCGACGTCTGGCGCGCGAAGCTTGTCATCTTCGTGCTGGCAGCGCTGTTCGCCGCGACCGGCGGCATGATCATGGCGCTGTTCGTCTCCGGCGCCTATCCCGAATTCGCCTACTGGACGATCTCCGGCGAGGGCATCTTCATCAACATGCTCGGCGGCGTGACCACCTTCCTCGGCCCGATGGTCGGCACCGTGCTGCTGTTGATCCTCAACGATACCGTTACGCGGCTGACCGAGTATCACGGCATCGTGCTCGGCGTCGTGATCCTGTTCTTTGCCATCGGCCTGCGAAAGGGCCTGATGGATTTTGTCGTGGAATGGTTCGCGCAGCGTCGCGGCGAGGAGCGCGGCTAGCCATGCTTGAAATTCGCGGGCTCTCGAAGTCCTTCGGC
Organism: Bradyrhizobium uaiense; assembly: GCF_010811875.1. GTDB lineage: Bacteria > Pseudomonadota > Alphaproteobacteria > Rhizobiales > Xanthobacteraceae > Bradyrhizobium > Bradyrhizobium uaiense. The sequence goes on along the minus strand of NZ_VKHP01000081.1, from coordinate 29,635 downwards.
GGCGTCAAGGCGACTGACAACGTCTCGCTTGACTTTGCCGATGGTTCGCTCACCGCCGTGATCGGCCCCAACGGCGCCGGCAAGAGCACCTTCTTCAACCTGATCACCGGTGCGCTGCGGCCGGACGCCGGGCAGATTCTGCTCAATGGCGTCGACATGGCGGGCCGGACGCCGCCCGAGATCGTGCGCCACGGCATCGGCCGGGCCTTCCAGATCGCAAGCATCTTCCCGTCGCTGACGGTCGAGGAGACGATGCTGGCAGCGGTCGGCGCCGATCAGCGCCGCGCCGGTGTGATGCATCGCCGCTTTCCACTGCCCGAGACGCGTGATCGCGCCGAGCATGCAATGGAGCTGCTCGGCCTCGCCGGCAAGCGCAACAGGACCGCCGCGACGCTGTCGCATGGCGACCAGAAGCTGCTCGATATCGCGCTCGCGCTGGTGCTCGATCCCAAGGTGCTGCTGCTCGACGAGCCGACAGCGGGCATGGGTACCGAGGAGCGCTGGCGCATGATCGACAAGGTGCGCGAGCTCTGGGAGAAGCAGAAGATCACCGTCGTATTCATCGAGCACGACATGGACATCGTGTTCAAGATTGCACCTGAGATCGTCGTGCTGTGCTACGGGCGAATTCTCGCGACCGGTACGCCGGACGCGATCCGCAGGAACGAGGCCGTGATCGAAGCCTATCTCGGCAGCGACGACCACGCGGGAGCGGTGGCATGAGCGCACAGCCGGTGGTGCAGGTCGAGGACCTCGACGTTTATTATGGCACCAGCCAGATCCTGTTCGGCGTCGGCCTCTCCGTGCGCAAGGGCGAGACCATGGCGTTGCTCGGCCGCAACGGCGCCGGCAAGTCGACCACCATGAAGGCGATCATGGGGCTGGCGCCGGCGCGCCGGGGCAGGGTCACCTTGCGCGGTAATGTGGTCTCCGGAATGCGGCCGCATCACATCGCCCGCGCCGGGCTCGGCTTCGTGCCGGAAGACCGCCAGATCTTTCCAGAGCATACGGTCGAGGACAATCTCGTCATCGGCCAGAAGAAGGGGCCTGATGGCGAGGACGAGTGGTCGATCCGCCGGGTCTATGACGTGTTTCCGTTGCTGGAGCCGCTGCGGCACCGGATCGCCGGACGGTTGTCCGGCGGCGAGCAGCAGATGCTGGCGATCGCCCGCACGCTGATGGGAAATCCGGTGCTGCTGCTGCTGGACGAGCCGAGCGAGGGGCTGGCGCCGATCATCGTGCAGCGCATCGGCGAGCTGCTGCGGCAGCTCCGCGGTACCGGTGCTACAGTATTGATCGCCGAGCAGAACATGCATTTTTGCCTTGGCCTTGCGAGCCACGCGACGGTTATCGACAAGGGACAGATCGTCTACACATCCTCCATCGAAGAGCTGAAGGCCAACGACAACATCCGGCAGCGCTATCTGGCGCTGTAGGGCTCTTCGACAGAAGTGGGAGGACAAATGGCGGGCGAACGCAAGCTGACGCCGACGCATGAGGCGCCGTATCGTGGGCTGAAAGTGCTCGATTTCGGGCAGGGCATCGCCTCGCCCTATTGTGCGATGCTGCTCGGGGTCTATGGCGCCGATGTCATCAAGGTCGAACCGCCGGAAGGCGACTGGTCGCGTTATCTCGGCACGACCTACGGCAATCACACGACGCTGTCGGCGGTCTACAACCGCGGCAAGCGCAGCCTGTGCCTCGACATGAAGCACAAGGATGGCATCGCGGTCGCGCAGCGACTGGCGCGTGAGGCCGACGTGCTGATCGAAGGATTTCGCCCTGGTGTCGCTGAGCGGCTCGGGCTCGGCTATGAGAGCCTGTCGCGCGACAATCCGGGCCTGGTCTATCTATCGGTCAGCGGCTTCGGGCAGAGCGGGCCCTATTCAAAGCGGCCCGGCTCGGATTCGGTGGCGCAGGCGTTCTCTGGGCTGGTCTCGGTCAATGTCGGCACCGATGGCGTGCCGCATCGGGTCGGCACCACGATCTCCGACGTGGTCACCGGCGTGTACGCATTCCAGGCTATTGCCACCACTCTGTTCGCGCGCGCGACGGTCGGCACCGGCCGCTGGATCGATGTCAACCTCTGCCAGTCGACGTCGGCGTTGCTCGGGCACAAGGTCGCGGAGTTCATCCTCGAGGGCGGCGCGCCGCGCGCGCTCAATGTGCCGGCCGGAACCTACCAGACGCGGGACGGCTGGATGATGGTGACGCTGGTGAACGAGCCGCAATACAAGCGGCTGTGCGGCGCGATCGACCGTGAGGATCTCGCCATCGATCCGCGCTTTGCCGATTTTGCCCGGCGGGCGGACGCGGCCGACACGTTGATCCCGCAGTTGCGCGAGGTGTTCCTGACCGAGGCGACGGATGCCTGGCTGACGCGGCTGCATGCCGCCGATATCATCGCGGAGCGGATCCTCAATCCCGGCGAATGGCTGCGCAACGCCCATGTCGAGGCGACCGCAGCGTCGGTGCGCCAGGATACGCCCGGTGTCGGCGCGGTCTATTCGCCGCGGACGCCGGGGATCGCGAGCCGGTCCGAGGATCATCTTTGTCCCGCGCCGGATGTCGGGCAGGATAGCCGCGCCGTGCTGACTGAGGCTGGTCTTGGTTCGGCCGAGATTGACGGCCTGCTGCTGTCGGGCGCTGTGCGGCAAGCCAAGAGATGATGGGAGACAGGACAATATGAGCACGGACCTCGTTCGTTACTCGGTCAGCGATCAGATTGCGGAGATCGTGCTGGACCGCGCGCCGGTGAATGCGCTCAGCATTCCCTTGATCGACGCCTTGCTGGCGGCGCTGGCGAAGGCGCGCGACGACGATGCGGTACGCGCCGTCATCATCAGCAGCGCCCACAAGGTGTTCTGCGCCGGCCTCGACCTCGACATCGTCAGGGGCAAGCCCGCGATCGAGACCAAGACGTTCCTCGAGCGGCTGTATTTCGCGCTGAACGATACGCAGTACCGCATGGGCAAGCCGACGATCGCGGCGGTCGATGGCGCGGTGCGCGCCGGCGGCATGACGATCGCGATCTCCTGCGACATGATCATCGCCGGTGACAGCTCGACCTTCGGCTATCCCGAGATCGATGTCGGCCTGATCCCGGCGATCCATTTCGTGCAACTGCCCCGGCTGGTCGGAAAACACCAGGCGTTCGGCCCGTTGTTCCTCGGCGAGCCCTTCGATGCCGCAACTGCATTTCGCATGGGCCTGCTCAGCGAAGTCGTGCCGAAGGGTACCGCGCTCGATCGGGCCCGCGAGATCGCGCGGAAACTGGCGGCGAAATCGCCCATCGTAATGAAGATCGGCCGCGACGCCTTCATGCGCGCGGTCGATGCCGATTTCCGCCGCTCGGTCGAGAACACCGCAGAGAGTTTCGTGGTGGTCGCCTCGACGGAGGACTGCCAGGAAGGGCTGAACGCGTTCGTCGAAAAGCGAGCGCCCAACTACAAGGGACGATAAATGGCTGGATTGTATTTCGAAGAGTTCGAGGTCGGGCGGGAATTCCATCACGAGTTCAGCCGGACCGTGACGGAGATGGACAACACCATGTTCAGCCTCCTGACCATGAACCCGCAGCCGCTGCATCTGGATGCGCATTTCTCGGAGAAGACCGAGTTCGGTCAACGGCTGTTCAACAGCCTCTACACGCTTGGCATCATGATCGGCATGAGCGTGTACGACACGACCTTGGGAACCACGGTCGGAAATCTCGGCATGACCGACGTCAAGTTCCCGAAACCAGTCTTTCACGGCGATACCTTGAGAGCGCACACCAAGATCATCGGCAAGCGTGCCAGCAAGTCGCGACCGACACAGGGCATCGTCGAGTTCGAGCACACCATGACCAATCAGCGCGGCGAGGTGGTGGCAAGCTGCCGCCGCACCGGCCTGATGCACTGCAAGCCGAAGGCATAGCCGATGCGATCGTTCCTGTTCGTTCCCGGCGACAGCACCCGGAAATATGAAAGCGCCAAGAAGACTGCAGCCGACGCGCTGATCCTCGACCTCGAGGATTCCATTGCTCCGGACCAGAAGGTCGTCGCGCGCGGAATCACGCGCCAGATGCTCGATGCGCGCAATCCCGAGCAGAAGCTCTATATCCGCGTCAACGCGCTTGATACCGATCTGACGCTCGGCGACCTCGCGGCCGTGATGCCCGGCAAGCCCGATGGCATCGTACTGCCGAAATGCGCCGGTGCCGCCGACGTCAACAAGCTCGCGCTTTATCTCGATGCATTCGAGGCCGCCTCCGGCATCGCGCAAGGGTCTACGCGGATCGTCACGGTCGCGACCGAGACGGCGCGGGCGGTCCTGAAAATCCTCGACTTCGAGAACATGAGCCCGCGGCTGTGGGGCATGATGTGGGGTGCGGAAGACCTCGCGGCTTCGCTTGGCGCAACCCGCAATCGCACCGACGGCCGCTATCATTCGCCTTTCATCCTGGCCCGCGATCTCTGCCTGATCGGCGCGGCCGCGGCCGGCGTGGTCGCGATCGACACCATCGCCACCGACATCAACGATCTCGATGCGTTGAAGGCGGAGGCGATTGCCGCACGGCAGGACGGCTTCCTGGCCAAGGCCGTGATCCATCCCAAGCACGTCGACGCCGTCAACGCGGCCTTCATGCCGACGGAGGAGGAGATCGCATGGTCGGAGCGGGTGATTGCCGCATTCGCCAACAATCCATCGGGTGTCGCCAAGATGGACGGCAAGATGCTGGACAAGCCGCATCTCCGCGCCGCCGAGAAGATCCTGGCGTCGCGCAGGAAATAGTCAGCAGGAACCGGGCTCGATCAGCGCGCCCTCCGCGATGAGGGCGGCAATCTCCGTTTCCGCAAGCCCGGCCTCGCGCAGGATTTCCCGGCCATGCTCGCCGAGGTTCGGCGGATAGGTCCGGATCGACGGCGGCGTCCGGCTCCAGGTCGCAACCGGGCCTGCGACCCGCAGCGTGCCTTCGGTCGGATGCTCAAGCGACTGGATCAGCCCGACGGCCGCCAGGTGTGGATCGTCGATCAGGCCGTCGAGGTCGTGCAGCGGCGCGTGCGGAATGTCTGCCTCTTCGAAGAAGCGCATCCATTCGGCCGTGCTGCGGGTCTTCATCATCTGCGAGAACCAGTCGTAGACGAAGTCGTAATTCCTGGTTCGCGCGGAGATGCTGTTCAGCCGTGGGTCGCGGCCGGCTTCATCGGCAAGGCCGATCTTGGCGAAGAACGCGTTCCACTGCTTGTCGGAATAGACCAGCGCGCAGATATAGCCGTCGCTGGTCTGATAGGGCCGGCGGTCCGGCGACAGCAGCCGGGAGTAGCCGGGTGGTCCGATCGGCGGCTCGAAGCTGCGGCCGGCCATGTGATCGCCGAGCACGAACTGCGCCATGGTCTCGAACATCGGGATTTCGATTGCCTGGCCTTCGCCGGTCCGCTCGCGATGGAACAGCGCCGCCAGGATGGCGTGGACGGCATTGAGGCCGACGATGCGGTCGGCCATGGTCGCCGGAGAGTAGCGCGGCTCGCCCGTGATGCTGCCGGTCAGCGCGGGCAGGGCCGTCAGTCCCTGGATCAGGTCGTCATAGGCGGGCCGTCCCGCATAGGGCCCGGTTTCGCCGAAGCCGTGCAGGCTCGCATAGACGAGCCGTGGGTTGATCGCGAGGAGATCGTCGGCGCCGAGCTTCAGCCGCGCCACCGCCGCGGGCCGGACATTGTGGACGAACACATCGGCGGCTGCGGCTAGCCGCAGCACCGCCGCGCGGCCGCCGGCCTTCTTCAAGTCGAGCACGATCGAACGCTTGTTGCGGTTGCCCTGTAGGTACATCGCGCCCATCGCGGGATGGCGCATCGGGGCCGCATGGCGCATCACGTCGCCGTCCGGGCTCTCGACCTTGATCACGTCGGCGCCGTAGTCGCCGAGGATCATGGTCGCGTAGGGCCCCATCATCACGCTGGTGAGGTCGATGATCCTGACGCCCGCGAGCGGGCCTGCCGGCGCGGATGGTCTGTCGCTCGTCGGTGCCTGGCTCAATGGGTGGCGGCCAGTGCTTCGGTGAAGGCCTTGAAGAGGTCGGTGCCCGGCTTGCCGCGCTTGTCGACGTCCTTCACCCAATCCTGCGCCACCGACTTGAAGGCAGTGTCGAACACCTTCTTGTCGTCGGCGCTGAAGTTGATGACCTTCATCCCCTGCAACTTGATCTTGTCGGCTGCGGCCTTCTCGCCGTCCTCGAACCGCTTGCAGGCCTCGCGCGTGGTCTGCTCGCCGGCCTCGATCAGCGCCTTGCGCACGTTCTCGGGCAACGATTTGAACTTCAGCTCACCCATCGAATAGGTGAAGATCGCGGTGCCGAAGTTCAGCCCTTCGGTGCCCGACTTCAGGATCTTGCCGAAGTCGTAGGACGCTGAGCTCTGGTAGGAGAAGATCAGTCCGTCGAGGGTGCCGCGGGTCAGCGATTCATAGATCTCGGGCGCGGCCATCCGCACCGGCACGCCGCCGATCGAGCGCATCATCAGGTCCATCGCGCCGCCGGTGGTGCGGATCTTCAGACCTTCGAGATCCTTTGCCGTCTTCACATCGCGGCTGGTCGCAAGCTGGACCTGGTAGGCGGGCAGCGCGAGCGTCACCAGCGGCCGGAGCTGGTTGGGCGCGAATTCCTTGGTCTCCAGGATGCCGCCATCGTGCGAGATCTTGTAGAAGGCGAGCGAGCCCTGGCATTCGCTGTCGAAAATGCCGGGCAATTCGGCAACGGCGGTCAGCGGAAATTTGTCGGAGGAGTAAGACGGCACGATGTAGGACACGTCGGCAACGCCAAGCGCAGTGAGCTGCGCCATGTCCTTGGCCTTGCCGAGCTGCTCGGCCGGGAAGTGCTGGAACGTGACCTGGCCATTGGTCAGCTTGGTGACGAGCTCGGAAAACGGCTTGCCGACGAGTTCATGGATCACGTGGCCGGACGGTAGACTGTCGGCAAGCCGCAGGGTGATCTTCTCTTGGGCAAAGGCTGCTGATGCGGAAGCCGCCAGCAAGGCGGTGCCAAGGCCTGCGCCGGCGAGGAAACGGGAATAGAGATTCATAATAGTCTCCCAGAGATGGCCGTCTCGACCGACGGCTTCTTCAATGTTGCATGTGGTTCGGCAGCCAGAGGATGATCTCCGGGAATGCCACGAAAATGGCGATGGCGATCAGATGCGCGATGAAATGCGGGAATGTGCCGTGGAACACCTCGCCCACGGGGCGGTGCGCATAGCGCGCCACGATGAAGCAGTTCAATCCGATCGGCGGCGTGATCATGCCAACCTCGGCGGTCACGATCTTAATGACGCCGAACCAGATCGGATCGAAGCCGAGCGACTTGATCAGCGGCAGCACGATCGGAACCGTCAGCACCAGGATCGCGATCTGGTCCATGAACGAGCCGAGCACGATGTAGCCGCACAGGATCAGCGTGATGATGATCCAGCGCGAGACGTCGAGCCCGCCGACCCAGCCGACGATATTCTGTGTCACCTGGGTGAGGGTGAAGAAATAGCCGAAGATATGCGCGCACATGATGATCAGAACGATCATGCAAGTGCCTTGAGCCGCATGCCGTAACGTCGTGTAGAGCGACGTCAGGTTGATCTTGCGCTTCCAGCAGGCGAGGCAGAAGGCACCGAATGCGCCGAAGGCCGAGGCTTCCGTCGGCGTCGCGATCCCGAGATAGATTGTGCCGGTCACGATCGAGAACAGGACCACCATCGGGCTGACCTGCCAGAGCAGGCTGAACCGTTCCGACCATGTCACCGCCGATATCGTCGGTGCGCGCGAGGGATCGAGCAGCACCAGGATATAGATCGTCGACATGATGATGATGGTGACGAAGATCGCAGGGATGATGCCGCTGATCAGCAGCTTTCCGATATTCACCTCGGCGAGCAGGCCGAAGATCACCAGCGCCACCGAGGTCGGCAGCAGCATCGCAAGGGTGCCTGAAATCGCAACGACGCCGGCAGCCATTTTCGGCTCGTAACCCTGGCGGATCATCGCGGGAAGACTGGTCGAGGACAGCGTCGCGGCGGAGGCCGTACTGGTGCCGCAGATCGAGCCGAAACCCGCACCGGCCAGCGCGGTCGCCATGCCGAGACCGCCGGGGATGCGTCCAACCCAGGCCGCGGCGGTCTTGAACAGGTCGTCGGCAACGCCTGACAGCAGCACCAGGTCTGCCATCAGCAGGAACATCGGGATCGTGATCAGCTCGTAGGAAGTGACGGCCGAGAGCGGCGTCGTCTGCAGCACGCCGAGCAGGATCGGCAGGCCGCCGGTCAGATAGAGACCGAGCCCGCCGGAGAAGGCCATGGCGAACGCGACCGGCGTTCCGATCGCCAGCAGGAAGAACAGCAGCGCGAGGATAAAAGTCGGGATCATTCGAAACCTCCGGCAGCCTTCTCCGAATGGCCGGAGATGGCCGGCAACGGCAACAGGTTTTCGCCGGTCAGGAGGCTTGCGACATTGGCAATGAGATGCACGGCAAGGCGCAGCGCGAGAATTCCCGCACCGACCGGCACGAAGATCGAGGACGCCCAGGTCGGCCATGGGATCGCACCGGCCATCACGTCGCCGGACACGTAATTGTCGAGCGCGCGCTGATAGCCCAGCCAAGCGATTGGAACGAAGATGGCGAGGCCGACGATGTTGGAGATGATGACGCAAAGGCGTTGGATGATCGCCGAGAAGCGCGGCAGCAGAATATCGACGCTGATATGCCCGTTCACCGCGTAGGTACCGGAGAGCGACAGGAAGAACACGCCGGCCATCACGTAGAGCGAGATCAGGTCATAGGCCCAGGAGAACGGCCGGTTGAAGACGTAGCGCATCACGACGTCTGCGAAGACGATGATCATGATTGCGAACATCATGGCCGCGGCAAGGGCCGAGGTCACCTTCTCGATGGCAGTCAGAGCCTTCAGGCTTGTCTTGATCAATTTGGGCTCCGTCCGCGCTACTGGGCCGGCACCGCCGCGACGGCGGCGCTGAATTCCGACAGGGCTTCACTGCCGTGCTTGCCGCGTCCGTCGAGCCCGTCGGCCCATGCCTTGCCCACGCCCTTCGTCAGGTCCTTGAGCTTTGCGACGACGTCGGGCTGCAGGGTGTCGAAGTGAACACCTGCGACCTCCATCGACTTCATGGTCTCGCTGTCCTGCTTCTGCACTTCCTTGCAGGCGGACGGCAGGATCTCTTCGGCGACGTCGATCATCGCCTTCTGGATATCCGGCGACAGTTTTTTCCAGGCGGTCTCGCTGATCGAATAGGCGACCACGAAGCTCGCGAAGCCGAAGCCGTCGGTGGAATGCTTCACGAGCTTGTCGGCGCCATAGGCGACGACGCTTTCGAGCGGAAACAGCAGGCCGTCCATGGTGCCGCGCGACAGCGACTCATAGGCGTCGGGCGCCGCCATGCGTACCGGCACGGCGCCGATCGCGCGCAAGGTGAGGTCCTGCGCGCCGCCGGTCGATCGCAGCTTCAGTCCGTTGATGTCGGCTGTGTCCTTCACCGGTTGCTTCACGGTCAGGATGCGATAAGGCGGCAGGCTCACCGCGAGCAGCAGGCGTATCCCGTTCGCGGTATAATCCTGCTGCGCAATCACGCCGTTCCGCGCCGTCTTCCAATAAGCGAGCGTGCCTTGGCAGGTATGCTCGAACGCGCCGGGGAGCATCGCGACCTCGGAGACCGGCATCTTGTCGGAGACATAGGCGGGCGCGACATAGCCGATATCGGCGACGCCGGTTTGCGTCAGCTTGAGCATGTCGGCGGCCTTGCCGAGCTGTTGGGCCGGATAATGCTCGAAGGTCACTGCGTTGTTGGTGCGCTTCTGCACCTCGGCCATCCAGGGCTCGAGCACGAGGCGGACGAGGTAGTGTCCCTTCGGAAAGGAGTCGGCGACCCGCAGCTTGATCGGCTCCGCCGCTGTCGCCAGATTGATCGATGCGATGAGGAAGCCGTAACCGGCCAGCGCCTGCCGAAGCCCGCCCATATTTCCTGCCCCTGAGTAGCCTTGTAGTTTTAGGCAGCTGCGCACAAACGAATTTGGACGTCAAGCAGGGCTCGGCTGAGCATGCCTGATCAGACAACCGGAGAGCGCGCAGCGCCATGCGTCGACGCGATTACGACGATGGTAGAGGCACGCGAGCGGACGTCGGAGTGGGCCTGGATTTTGAAGCGAGACGCGGGCGGCAACCGCGATCAAGGGGTGGGCACGTCGACGAAAGTCTTGTTCCGGTCTACCGCGAGAATGGAACGGCTGCGCTTTGTCCACCACGCGGGAAATTCTCTCAGGTGTAGGACCGGCGGCAGCGCCGGCGATCGTCATCGAGCCGATCCGACCCGATCAGATTGCGGGAAACTCCAGCGCGAACGCGACGCCCCGGCTGGAGGGCACGAGACGGATCGTGCCGCCATGGGTTGCCATGACGGCCTGCGCGATGGCTAGCCCCATTCCGGTGCCGCCGCTATCACGACGGGTGGTGAAGAAGGCGTCGAAGATCTTGTCGCTGTTGGCTTCGGAGACGGGGTCGCCATCGTTGCTGACCGTCATTTTGACGGTGGAGACCTCGTCGGCCGCCTCGATCCGGAGGGACGTCGCATTGTGACAGAACGCATTGTCGGCCAGATGCGCCAGAACGATCAGCGCCTTCTCGCCGGACATCCCGATCGGGCGGTCGAGGCAACCGCTGGCCACGATGAGCCGTCCGGGAAAGCGGTTCTTCAGGTTCTCGATGACGGCGGAGAGCGTGGTCTGCTCGTTCTGCGGAGCGCTTTCCGCGCGGGCCAGCTCGCGCAACCGCTGGCTCATCGCATCGAGCCGCTCGACGTCACCGAGGATGTTCGAGATGAAGCTTTGTTGCTCGGATCGGGTCAGCGCATCTGATTTGCTTTGAAGCGAATCCTGCAACAGCTCGGCTGCGCCCCGGATCGATGTCAGCGGCGATTTCAGTTCGTGCGTCAGGTGTGCCGAAAAGGTAGCGATGTAGTCGGAGCGGTGCGACAGCTGCTGGGCCATGTCGAGAAAGCTGTCGGAGAGCTGGGCCAGCTCGCGGGTGCCATAGTGCCGCAGCGGCTTGAATGCATCGCGGTCGCCACGGCCAATCCGCACCGCGCGGTCGACCAGCTCGCGCATCGGCCGCGTGACAGTGCGCGAGAACACCAGGCCGATGGCGATTGTTGCCATGATGACGGCCATCGCGGCCAGCAGGAACTTGCCACGCTCCCGATAGAGATGCTCGAAGATATTGCTTGGCGTCCGCGACGCATAGATCACGCCGGCGACGCGGTCATTGACAATGACCGGCATTGCCGAGAAGACGTGAACGCCGACGCCGCGGCTGATCGAATAGATCGGAGGCGGAGGTTTGTCGGGGACGCGGATGCGCAACGCTGCGCTATACTGGCCGCGTAGCGCTGCGGCCACCTCTTCGATATGGGCCAGCGATTGTCCGGCCTCCTGGCGTCCCGCGATGACGACGCCCTGCGGTTCGAGAATCCGGAAGCCCGCGAGCGTCACCTTCTGGGTGTCCAGCACAAGGGGCATCAGCCGCGCACCGATTGCGACATAGGCCGGGTCTGCGGGCTTGGTCGCCCGCAGCGCGTCGGGCCGTCGCCTCAAGAGGTCGTTGCCGGCAAGATCGAGCTCGGGCCGGATTGGCGTCACCTGATCGCCAGGGTCCGGCAGCGCCTCAGTTGGAACTGCGGCGCCGAGCGGGATGTCATTGCGAAGCAGTGCGCGGACGTCCTGCGCATAGATCACGGCCAGCACACGACTTTGCGCGATCAATTCGGCCTGAGTTTGACGAATGAGCTGGTTGTCGTAGAGACGGAAGAAGAATAGCCCAAGTAACGGAAGGACCGCGACAAGGGCGAGCACGGCAAAGATGATGAAGCTGAGCGACGGTCGCCACTTCTGGCGGGCGCGGAAGGACGTCATGCCTAAGGCTCGCACCGGCCGAGCTTGAATCCGACGCCGTGCACGGTCTCGATGACACTGTCGCAATTCACCGCGGCGAGCTTGGCTCTGATGTTGCGGATATGACTGTCGATGGTGCGGTCGGAGACCTGGATATTGAGCTGATAGGCGGCGCTCATGATCTGCTCACGATTGAAGACTGCCATCGGTCGCGTCAGGAAGGTCCGCAGGATGCCGAACTCGATCGCGGTCAGGTGCAGTGGCATTCCGGCGAATGTTGCGACGTGCTGCTCAGCATCGACCGAGAGCTGTCCTTTGGTCAGCGCGCCAGGCTCCGGCGCGCCAGGTCGCGGCGTCAGCCGCCGCAGGATCACATTGACGCGCGCGACAAGCTCGCGCGGGCTGAACGGCTTGGTCACGTAGTCGTCGCCGCCGATCTCGAGCCCCAGAACGCGATCGATCTCCTCGTCGCGGGCGGAGAGGAACAGGATCGGCACATCGGATGATTTGCGAATCTCGCGGCAGACATCGAGGCCGTCGAATTCCGGCATGCCGATATCGAGGACGATCAGATCCGGCCGGTCATTTGAAAATCTGACCAGCGCTTCCTTGCCGTCGCGCGCCTCGACCACGTTCATGCCCGCTTTCTTGAGTGCGACGCGGATGACCTCCCGGATATGCAGGTCATCGTCGACGATAAGAATGCGGTGGGGCACGCGTCCACTCCGAAACGAACGTAATCTAGCCTGCGGCCGCTCCTTGCTGACGATCCAGAAAGCGCTGGAGCCGCCAGCTGCGGAAGCCCCAGCTGCGCCATGAGGTCATCTGCTCGCGTTGCTCTTGTACAAGGCAATTGCGGCGGTAAACAAGGTTCGGATCGAAGGAGTGGAGCTGGAGCCCCCTGTCGATGGCCGGGAGCGCCTGCGGGCCGAGCCGGATCAGATAATCCATATCCAGGTTGACCCCGCTGCCCGAGGCTTCCCGGCTGTGACCGATGTTGTAGTCGGCAATGATGGCGGCAAAATTGATCAAGGAGCAGGTGTAGAGGACGATCGCCAATGTGACCAGGTTGGCGTGGATCAGCCATTCGTTCGAGCGCCGCTGGACGATGCGTACCAGGATCAGGACCAGCCCGAGCACGACCAGCAGCATCCAGACGAACGCCGCGATACGCCAATAGGTGAGCAGGTAGATCTGGACGTAGAGATCAAGCCGCAGCATCGCGGAGATGACCAGCAGGACATTCTGTCCGATCCAGAGGTAAACGAGCGATCGCATCACACGCGATCGCTCGGCAAGGCCGCCCGGCCGCATGGTCACCAGAACGAAACTCGCGGCGAGCAGCGCGGTGATGATCAGAGGATAGGCGCCGCGATGTGCGTACGACGCATAGGTGACATCGGCGGGCAGCGTCCCATTGCCCCAGAGATAGATCAGGTCGAGGATGGTCTGGATCGAAAACAGCAGGTTGAACAGGATCAGCGAGCGCAAGATAGTGCCCGGGCCGAAGAAACTCAGGCCGGTCGAGCGGGGCGGATCGTTCGCGGTAGATCGGGGCCGTTCTTCCGCCACCTCGACGTAGTTGCGCCATCGGATGTGGATGAAGGGCCAGACCAGCGCCGCTGCCGCGATCCAGAATAACATACGGCCGATGCTGAGATAGGAGGAGGGATCGCCTGGGTTCAGCTGACTGATCCATTTCGTCAGCAATGGGTTGGCCGCCATGAACAGCAGGACGAAGAGGCTTCCGAGCAGTAATGGTACGCACCACAGGGTAAAGCTCCTCGTGAGCACGGGCAAATTGAACGCGCGGATCGAGTCCTGGAACAATCTGAGGGGGCCGACCAGATAGAGCTCGAGCAGGGAGGCAACTCCTCTGACGAGACTGTTGAGACAAGGATTGGTCGTCAGCATCAGGGCTGCGCCGAGGGCAAGCGCAATGATGACGAGTGAGGCAGCGTTGATATCCTCGAACGCTGGCAGTAGCCCGGCGAACACGATCGCCCCGGCAAGCAGCAGTCGGCGATGCTCGAGATTGCCGAGGTTGACAATCAGGGACGCGCAGGTCAGCGCGATTGCGAAAATGACGACCGAGAGACCGAGGCGCTGGTCGTAGAACAACCAATCGGCCAGTGCCGCGAGGGCAAATATCACCGCGATTTTCGCCGGCGGCAGGTTGCTGTCGATTGATTGGGGCTTGGTCTCTGGCGGCGCAAGGCTTGTCATGATGACCTCGGGATCGAAGGGATGCGCAGGCGGACGCGGGCGGAGTCCCTTGCTCGGGTATGGGATCCGGCCCGCTGCTTGGCTCACCTTGACGCGTGCATGTGCAAACGGCTGGAGCGCGACGAGCAGGAGTTCAGGATTTTTATGCAGATGGCGTGCAGACGCGACTTGTCGGCTCGCGCTGACGAATCTCGTCTGATAGGGACGAAGCCGTTCGGCCTCTTCAGTCCCTCGTGGTCCCCATGCAAGTCAGCAAATGCGTCGGCATTACCCTGCTCTGGATCGCAGGCCTCGTCTTCGTCTTCGCGGGCATCAACAACAACGATCCGTATCTGGTCCCCTTGCGTGGGACAGGCAATGTCCTCTTCGTCGTCACAAGCAGCGCGGTCGTGCTCCTGCTGGTTCGTCGCGGCGCGTGGCGCCGGCGGGCGTCGTCAGGAAAGCTACTGGTGATCCTGTGGTGCCTGCCGCCGCTCGCGATGCTGGCCGCGCACGGAGTGTTCGAAGTGCGGAAGCATCGTGTTCTCCAGACCGAACCGGTTCTCGCGCGCTCCCTCGGGCAGCATTTCATCGTGGGCTACCGATCGTTCGACGAGGTCGCGCAGCTGGCGGAGCAAGGATTCGTTGCGGGCATCTATGTGACCCGGCGCAACATTGCCGGCAGGACGGCTGACGCCTTGAAGGCGGAAATTGCAGCGTTGCAGGCCAGGCGCCGTGCGGCGGGGCTGCCGCCGCTGACGGTCGCGACGGATCAGGAGGGCGGCATCGTTTCGCACCTCGCACCGCCGTTGACGAGGTTACCCGCGCTTGCCACGCTGGCCGAGCTGCCGCCGGACGAGCAAAGGGTAAAGGCCGAGGAGTTCGGCCGCATCCATGGACGGGAGCTGGCGTCGCTCGGCATCAACCTGAATTTTGCGCCGGTGCTCGATCTCCGGCCAGCGGCGAAGCGCAACCGGCTCGACTTCAATACGTTGATCAATCAGCGCGCGATCTCCGATGATCCGGCCAAGGTGAGCGCGATCGCCGGCGCCTATATCCAAGGCCACGAGTCTGCGGGCGTGGGTGCCACCGTGAAGCACTTCCCGGGATTGGGGCGCGTGCGTGCTGACACGCATCATTTCACTGCCGATCTCGATACGCCGCTCGCCGAACTCGAGGCGTCCGACTGGCGTCCGTTTCGCGACGTGCTGGCAACGACCGGTGCGCGCCTGATGGTCGGGCATGTGGCGGTGAGGGCGCTCGATCCCGGACGGCCTGCGTCGCATTCGAAGGCCGTCGTCGATGGGCTGATCCGGAAGACCTGGAATTACCAGGGCATCGTCATGACGGATGATCTGGTGATGGGCGCGATCTATCAACACGATGTCTGCACCGCGGTCGTGGAGGCATTGAACGCAGGCGTCGATCTCCTGCTGGTTGCCTATGACGGCTTGCAGTTCTACCGCCTGTTCGCTTGCGCCACCGATGCAGCTGCGCGCGGGGGCCTCGATGGTGCAATGTTGCACGACAGCGAGACGCGGCTGCGGCGCGCATTGCTGATCGATTAGGCTCCAGATTCAGGAATGGGCGTCGACGGCCGATTTGTTGTCCTGCTGCTTCGACCACGAGACGTAATAGGCGACGGCGGTCATCGCAGCGATACCGGCGATGCTGACGGCGACCTGCCTTGCCAGCGAGTACGGGCCGGTAATCAGGATCAGATGCGCGGCGAAGGAGAGGAACACGCCGGCGCAAAACACGGCCAGCCATTCTTCGCCGCATTTGACGACAGGCTGCAAGGCGTAAGACCGCAGGTATTCCCAGTCTCGTGGCACCAGCCAGGTGAAGAGGAAAGTCAGGGTCAGGAAATGCAGGATGCGGTGAGGCGCAACATCTTCCCGGTCGTTCTGCAGGAGCATGTCGCTCAGCCCGCTCGGCACCATTTGGGCGAGTGCCGGAATCTCGCTGCTGGACACGATCGTCAGCGCGAACAGCAGGTACAGCAAGGCCGTGGCGCGCAGCGCGGGAATGGCCTGCATCGCGCGGATCGCGGGAGCATAGCGCGTGCCGATGAGCGCGAGCCAGCCGCCCATCACGAACAGCAATTGCCAGCAGAATGGATTAAGATACCAGGATCCGTACTGATCTGATGTCAGGTTCCAGTCGAGGAGGCGGGCGGTAGCGTAAAGCGCCACCGACGCGAGAAGCGTCGCATTCGGTACGTACAGCAGCCCGAATACGACAACCGGCTGGAAGGCCATCAGGGCGATGACGAGTTGCAGCACGTCGAGATTGAGCGGCTTGGCTTGCAGGAACAAGCCGTAGATCAGGGTCCGGACCGGGTGGTCGATGAAGCCCGTGATGTTGAATTCGCTGATGATCTCGGGTGCCGCCGTCCGCGCGGCGACATAGCTGATCAACTCGACATAGATCACGAACAAAACGATATAGGCGGCATAGAGCTGCCATACGCGTTTGAAGATGCGGGTTGCAGCCACCACGAAGCCGCGTTCCAGCGCCATCCTGGCGTAGATGAGCGTCACCGCGTAGCCGCCGATGAAGACGAAAAGATCGGTCGCGCCGCTGAAGCCGAAATTGCGCATCGTCAGCGCGCTGACGAAATTGTGCGGAACATGGTCGAGGAACAGAAACCAGTTCGCGATGCCAAGCAGCAGCGCGATCCTGAGATCGCCATCGGCTCGCGCGATCTCGGGATTTAATGTCGAAGTCATCTGAAGCTGAAAACTGCCGGCCCGAGAAAACGAAACGCCAATCTAAAGGGAACCCGCGCCCGGTCCGAATTGACTCTGCGTGAACCCTATCTAGTCCGTTTCGGGTTCCGGCCAAGTGGCCGGTTCAAGAAAGATCACGTTTTCGCAATCACCAATTGAGCGACCTCAGACCGGCTCGTGCTTGCGCAGATCGCGGGCGTGATTCAGCATATTTGCCTGCAGATTGGTGCCGGTCAGGGGGATTTCCGGCAGGGCAGCCTCGGCAAGGATGTCGTCGGTAACATCCTCAACCGAGCACTCGGCGACCTCGTGGATGAAGCTGATGTTGGTGTATTCCCCCGACGCAACGCGCGAGACGACCTCGCGCCGCGTCATTTCGGGATCGACGATCGCCTCGCGGCCACGGCGGCCATAGTCGATCATCACGACAAAATACTGCATTGCCTGATAGTTCGATGCGTTGACTTTCATCGACCAGTATTTCCGATAATCGGAATTAAGTCAAGAGAAATTGCCGATAACCGGAAATTTCGGCGTGGGTGCTCC
Organism: Bradyrhizobium uaiense; assembly: GCF_010811875.1. GTDB lineage: Bacteria > Pseudomonadota > Alphaproteobacteria > Rhizobiales > Xanthobacteraceae > Bradyrhizobium > Bradyrhizobium uaiense. The sequence goes on along the minus strand of NZ_VKHP01000081.1, from coordinate 12,232 downwards.
GACGATTCGGGCCGAAGGCATCCGAATCGGCTAGGCCGCCCCCCGACGCAGCCCCACTATTTCTCGGACGACCGTCCGCCCTGTGACCGGCCAGATTTGCGGCCCTTCGCCGCCGTCTTGCCGCGCAGCCGTTCGATCTGACCGCGGGGCAGGGTGACGCAGATCTCGCCGATCCATTCGAGCTTTACGCCGTTGATCGGCTTGGCATTGAAGCTCTTGAGGTTGACGGTGCCGGAAGAACTGCCGCGTTCGATCGTCTTCAGATAGCGCTCGCCGCTCTTCAGCCGAACCGCGGCTTCTTCGCCATAGAAGCTCGACAGCGGATAACGCTGCTCGCGGTACACCACAATGACGTCGCCGTTCTCGTATTTCGGCAGCATCGAATCGCCTGAAACCTCGAAGGCGACGGTCTCTTCCGTCATCGGAAACGGAAGCTCGATCTCGCCGAGCCCCTCCGGCGGGACCTGCTCAAGCTCCGGCTGGATCGAGGCACCGGCGCCGACCCGGCCCACGATCGGCACCGAGTTCAGCTCCAGATATTCCATGATCGGGGCGATTTCCGATGCCTTGATCAACCGTATTCCCGACAGGATTTCGGACACCGCCCCGGCCCGAACCCCCATTGCGCGGGCAAGCCCGCCTTTGCTCTTCCCGGTCTTTTCCAGTGCCCGTTCGATCAGTGCCGCGTCCAGCATGTTTCATCCTTTCCAAGCCTGGACACAGTATAGGCGTTACGATTATCAGAAATCAAGGCCCGGCTTCTTCTTCGAAGCACGAGAAATAGGGATCGTATGGCGACGCCGGCGTCAATAATGCGAAAGCTTCGCACCGATTTGACTGGTCGAGAACACCGCTGCCCACGCTGATTTGTCTCAACGAGCGATGTGCAATGGTTTCGTGCCCCATCCCTGCCGGGCGGTCGACGATCTTTCGAATCTTGGCGGACCCAGTCATGCCGTTGCTCCCATCGTTGGAGCACTGCAAGTTGCCTGCCCCGATGGATTGGAGCGAGAACTTAGGTTTTTCAACTGGTTAGAAAGGCTGCGTGTGCCCGACGTGCGCACCGGGAGGTCAAGAAGAATCCGACGACGGTCGACGCGACAGGGCCCGCGCGCAATCGTCGCGCCAGAGAATTCCAAGAGCGATCGCCGCACCGTCACTCCGGTGGCCGCCAAGCGCACTTCGCTTGCTTATCGCATCGCTGCTCTAGCAGTGCCCTTCGGGAGGCTGCGGGGAGGCAATGACTATTGCCTTGACACACGACGTGTTGATTGTCGCGAAGGGAGGCTTGTTTCGAACGCCGGCTCAATGCTTGGTCACCGCTGATGCTCAGTTGACATGCGGAGATACTGAGCGGCCGTTTGCAAGCCTTGAGCGACTGAGGCGTCTTGAGAGGATGGAGCCAATGACGTCGACTGCCTCCAAGCTTCAGCGCTCGGAAGATAGAACCGTCCAAGTTTGGGAGCGGTCAACCCGCGCCGGAAAATTCAACCGATATTCGAGTTGAATCTTGAGCGCTGGCAATTGAGGGCCGAGGTCAGTGGAAGGGATTATCGCGGGCCGCGCCCGCCGAACATGTTTCTGAACCCCGGTGGCAACCGCCGAAATCCATCAACTGGTTTCGGCCTGTCGCGCTTGGGGCAGGGCGCGCCAGCGCCGCCGCACCGGCACGAGCCCTTCCAGGTGAGAATCGATCCCGAGGTGTTCACTGCTCAAGTGCGAGGCTTTCCAGTGTTGTCCTCAAGTGGCTTGTCGGCAGTGCGGCCTTCGGCCATTGCCTCGACGGTTTCGACAACAACCTGCCGCGCGGTTCGATCCGTAATTGCTCGGAACGCTCGCAGCAATCGAAATATGTCTGCCGCGTCTCGAGCAAGCTGCACCTTCGTCAAAGCTTGAATCCCCACAATGATCGTTGGAGCGGGCCTGGAATCGAAAAGGACCGTCCTCGGACGGTCCTTTTTTGGCCGGTTGCAATTGGCTTGTAAAAACTCAAAGGTGAAAAATGCTCTGCAAGTTACGGTAACGTCGGCAGAGATAATATTACGGCCGACCTATCTGTACCGAAATCCGGATCAATACGGTGTTCGAGCCGTCGAACCGGCCGCGGATTTGCGATAGTCGCAGTCTGCGACGAGCCGCTCCTGATCCCCTGCGGCCACCGCGGTGATCCGGCGTCTGCACAACGGGCGGCATTTGACGGGCATCATTACTGAAGGACCTTCGGCAGCACGACAACGACATCGATTTCGCGGCCGACGATCTGCGATGCGACGATTGCGATGTGCAGGGCGTAATTGTCCTCGATCTCGGCTGCGGTCGGCTCATCTCTTGCGTAGACATACAGAAGGGACCCGTCGATCTCCGCAAAGCGGATGCCGGCGAACACGCGGTCAAACGTTTCAACGCCTACGATGAACGCCATTCTTGCCTGTATCGCGAAATCGTGGAGATCGGTCAGGTCCATTTTGCTACCGGTAGGAGAATGAATTGCTTCTACGCGATAGATGTTTACGCCTCCCGCCGTCGGCAAGGGCAGTTCCGAATTATCGGAAAGGCCCTGCGTTGGACTGGTGAAGCTGGTCCGCTTTGCGTTCCCAACGGGAAGACTCCTGGCCTATAAGACAGTCAGGTCACCGGGTAAGTCCCGGCAGCTTTACCATCTCATGGCTCAACAGGGCGCGCAGAGTGAAGGACCCAGAAGCCGTCGCCGCAATCGTGTCGGCCCTTCGGGAGACGCACGGAGACAATGTTGCTCGCGCATTCCTTGCCGATGGAGTGACCCTCGCGGCGCTGGTCGATGCCGTGTTCTCTCTTCCAATAAGGAATAGTGTGGCAGTCAGGGCGATCGCCCGCGCGCTGGAATCCGGAGATTTTGTTATCTCACCCGACATCGGGCCGCTTTGGCATGTCAAGTATGTGTACAGCCACCCGAGCTCGATGACCGTTGTAGACATGGTGGTGCTGACACCCGAGAGAACATTTGCGAGCACCGAAATCTCGTTGCGGCTGCGCGTGTGATCCCCTTTACGGCTCAACGTCAGGGGCGCTGTTGCAACTCCTGGATATTCATCTTCGCGGGCTTCTGATTGAAGGCGCAAGTTCAAGCTGCGTCAGATCGGTAGGTCGAGTTGAGGCTCCGCTCGGTCTTGGTCATGGAGCACGGACAGCGAGACGCCGAGCAAGCGCACGGATTTCGGCAAGGGCATCTCGTGCCGCAACAGGTCGATGGCAAGACGTTCGAGGTCTGCGCGGTTGGACACCTGGGTCGGCACCGATCTGCTGCGCGTAATGATCTCGAAATCGAAGAACTTGATCTTTAACGTCACCGTGCGCCCCCGGGTGCCGCTGCCTTCGCAATGCCGCCAGACCTTTTCGACGAGCGGCTGGAGCTCTGCCGCCAGGGCATCGAACGCCGTCAGATCGTCCGAGAATGTATTCTCTGCGCCGATGGACTTCCGGATCCGGTTCGGCCGAACCGGACGCTCATCAACCCCGCGCGAGATCCAGTAGTAGTAGGCGCCCGATTTGCCGAAATTCGCATTCATGAACTCGAGTGATTGATTGCGGATGTCGAGCCCGGTGAAGATGCCGAGGCCGTTGAATTTGGCAGTCGTCGCGGGGCCGATGCCGTGGAATCTGCCGACCGGGAGACTTTCCACGAAGGCGGGCCCCATCCTGGGGGTGATGACGAACTGACCGTTGGGCTTGCGATGATCGGACGCGAGCTTTGCCAGGAACTTGTTATAGGAGATCCCGGCGGAGGCCGTGAGGCCGGTTTCGGCGAGGATTTTGGCCCTGATTGCGGTGGCGATTTCGGTTGCGAGCGGGATGTTCTGGATGTTCTCGGTGACGTCGAGATATGCCTCGTCCAGGGAGAGCGGCTCGATGATTTCCGTGTGCTCGGCGAAAATGTCCCGGATCTGACGGCTGACGGCCTTGTAGACCTCGAACCGCGGCTTGACGAAGATCAGCTCCGGACACTGACGCTTGGCGGTGACCGACGGCATTGCCGAGCGAACCCCGAACTTGCGAGCCTCATAGCTCGCTGCGGCCACGACGCCGCGTTCCGCGGAGCCGCCAACGGCCAATGGCTTGCCGCGCAAGTCGGGATTGTCCCTTTGCTCCACCGACGCGTAGAACGCGTCCATGTCGATATGGATGATCTTGCGCGGTCGGGCCTCGCCGCTGTCCCGCGCCTGGTCCGGCGAACTCATTTGGCAACAATACCCGAGGCCGTCGCGCGCGGGAATGGCGGGGAAAGCGGGGAAAAGTCCGGTTCCTGACTGGCCGGTCGGACGTCGTGAGCGCCATGTTGCCAGACTTGCTAGTGCCGCTTCGGCGATATTGCCCCACGCTTGGACAATTTGGCTTTCGCCCAGGGTGTTCGTCTCCATTTCGTTGCGAGCATTTTCATGAAGAAGTTTGACGAGCGGACGACCGCTAACCTTGACGTTGTTCTGGATGATGTCTGTCGCGATCTCCCAAACGGAGGTGGCGATCACGAAACAAGGAAGTTCATTGCGCGACGGCTGCTGCGGGCCGCTCATCATGGGAAAAAGACGCTGGGGGCTCTCGAGCGCGTTGCTCGGAAGGCGTTGCAGGGCTTCCTGGAAGGCCGTCCCGCATAGTGGGCCGCGCGCGGACCGCTGTCTCCCCGTCGAAGCCCATCCGAACCTGCGGGCAGGCGCACACAATTGGGGTATTCCATGTACGATATTTATTTGAACAGGAGCAACGAGCTCCTGGTTGTTGCTCGGGGCGGCTCCATCCCTTCAGCGATCGCTGGAAGCTGGCGCAAACAGAAGCGTGTCGTTCGGTCGGTCAGCCACAGCATTCGGCATGACGTCCTGCAGCATGGTTATCACCGTCGCAACCTCGCGAAGCGATTGGTCGCCTCGGCGAGGGCAGGGCTGCAGTAGGGGATTCGACTGCACCCTAGCTGGATGCTGGGCGTGGGTGCTTACTTCGCCTCGTCCGAGCAGTAGGTCGGCCTCTGGCCCGCTCGGATGCAGGTTCTATAGAGCCAGGGCGCGACGAACGAACCAGACCAAATGCCACGGCCGGCGGCTTGTGCCTTGGTTTGGGCTTCGGCGTAGTAGCCATGAGAGTATTTCGGCCAATCCAGGGCTAGTCCTTTTCCGACGAGGTAGTGGGCCATGTCAGGGCCAGGATCGCCTACCTTGCAGACGGCGACGGTCCGGCCGTATTGGTCTTTGCCTTTCGAACTGCAGATCACCGGTCGTTTGACCAGGTAGAGGAGGACGTCCAACGCGGTCGCGGCCTGTTGGCCGCACCGATAGAGATTGCTGTCGTCATTCCTGCACAGCTGATCACTTTCGGGCGCGTCGATGCCCCATAATCGGATGCGCGTGCCGTGGATTTCGATCGTGTCGCCATCGATCACACTGGCGCGGCCCACGATGTCATCCGCTGTCGCGGGCGTGGCGACAAGCACGCCGACCGTCGCGGCCGCGAGACGCCACCGGCGCCTCATGGTGACACCAGGATATCTTCCTTGGCCTCACCCCTGGCGACGATCTTCAGCGCATCGTTGGCCAACGGGCGCTGAAGCGCCTTGGCTTCGTCCCACGGCGCGCGCATCCAGACGTCGCGCTCCTCGTCGGTGGTTATGATCACCGGCATCGCCTTTGGGTGGATCGGTGCAACGACCTCATTCGGCTCGGTCGTCAGGAAGCCGTAGACGAGGTGCGGTCCCGGCACTGGCTTGGACTTCGTCCCGCGGTCGCCCTTGAACTCGGTCCAGATACCGGCGAAGGCGGTCAGCGGTCGATCGTCGCTGAGCGCGAACCAAACGACGTCCTTTTTCTTTGTCTGCGGGTTCGGCTCGGGAGCGTATTCGGCGAAGCTATTGAAGGGGACGAGACACCGGTGCTCCGGCTTCAGCCAGCCGCGCCAGTGCGGCGAGGACGTGTTGCGGATATTCGTGACGGGCGGGCCGCCAGTGCGCGGCGGCGGGGGCATGCCCCAGCGCATCAGCACCATCTCGCGTTCGTTACCGGCATTGCGAACAACGGGGGCGGGGTAGTCCGGGAAGACGCCGGACATGGGAGCCAGGTTGCCAACGTATCGGTTGACGACCCGGAAGAGGTTCAGGATTGCGGCTTGGTTGGTCGTGATGCTGTAGAGATTGCACATTGCCCGGTTCGCTGAAATTTCGTGACCGCGTCGGCTGTCAAGCGGTGAATGTGGCCTGTTGAAAGGGACGGCGCCAGCGATACTTCTGCAGAACAGCCGCAAAGCCTGCAGTCGCTATTATAACCGAGGCACTCTTGAATGCTCGGGCGTGCACGGGTATCGCCCACGAGATGGGCTACCGCTCGCCGCGCCACCAGGTTGACGGTGGGTTCATGGTGGAGATCTTGGTCGTCCGGAGCGCCACAAGGTGGCTGCGCTTGAAAGGATAACCGTGCCGGCGGGAGCAATCCTTGCACCGCATGTAGCGCTCGAGCTCGTGGATCGGCGTCCACTTCGGCCGTCTGACAATGTCAAGCGCGACCGCCTGATGTGTTTCGCAACCGAGACACTTCACTTCGAGATAGCGGTACCCGGCGTTGAGTGCGTTACCAAGCGCGGGCGACGGCTGGGCCGGACAGATGCCTGACGGTGGCGCTGAACATGTACTCCCGAGATTTCGAACCCATGCCGATCCAGTAAGCAGGAGTCGGAGAGCGCGGCAAATTATCCAGCTGTTGCGGCGCGGAACACGATAAGGCTACTGCGGGTCGTGGGACATGCCTCTGATGTCAACTGAAGAACCGACGCGCGGGGAACGACCGCCAGCGGCGGCCGTTGATCACACGGAGGATCACCATGCAGAACGATTCTGAAATGTTCCCGAATGCCGAGCTCTGGTTGGCTGCTGTGGTGAGTTGCACGCCGGCGCTTCTGATTGCCGTCTGGATGATCGTATCGCTGATCCAACCGCAATTTCCGGGCTGACGCTACTCGCATCTGAAGGCATGATCGAGATCGCGTCAGCGGCAGGAAGGTAGGCCACCAGAAGTCGCGACGGCAGAACGCCGGCCAACAAGCAGTTGGTCAAGGACCGAACTCAGCGTCGGGCCTCTTGCTCCGACTTCACTGAATTGCAGCCATAACAACGAAACACATTGACCGCTTCGTACTTGCCAACGGAGGGTAGCTCGGCCAGCAACGTCATATGACGGCCGCAAGCGTCACATTTGCATGCGAGCGCGTTCATCTCTTGCCTGGACATTGTTGGCATAGCGAACGTCCCCATGCGCTATTTGCCGAGGCGGCGATCATGAACCTCACAACACGCCCGTTGTATCCGTGCGAATACGGGCTCACCATTTCCAGCGACACGTCGCGATCTCGACGCACCCTATGGGTCAATCACATGCTCCAAATGGACTAAGCCTTCGAGGCAGTCCCAGCGTAGTGGAACGTCGGACCTCAACATCGCATACTGAGCGGCATGACAATCAAGACGCCTCATTTTCAGCCCGAGAAGACAAAGGACGGTCGCTGGTTTGTCGCGGTCAAGACCGGCAATGGGCCGGATTCTCACATCGGAGATTTTGAAACGGAAGCCGACGCCGAGCGCTGGATCGCCACCAAAGCGAAGTACTGGCCTGGTCGAGAGAGCTGAAGGGCTGGCTCCACTCTCCTTCCAGCACCGAGCGAATAATGGCTTCGCGTCAGCACAGAGGCGCGATGTGAATGTTGCTGATGTTGCGTTGCAAGGCTCAGCAGCGTCACGATAGGCATGCGAGCGCGAGGCCAGATATGAGACGTTCAGATTCTCGCCGAAAAGCGGTCGAACGCAGTCAATGTCTGGGTCCGGATATCGGCGTCTGCTTGATAGATCGTTCTTTGCAGGTATTCGATTTCGGCAGCTTGATCCGGTTCGTCGACGTCGATGTACCAGGACCGCGGCCTGCCGTCGGCGCCGTCGCTCCAGCGGTAGCCGCGCCGCTTGAGCGCGTCCTTGAGCTCGAAAGGCGACTGCTCGGCCCAGATCCGGATCGTCCTACGGCGGGCCCGCTCGAGCAGCACGGACAGCACCGTGCGATCGAGCCTGGGCAGGGTGATCGCGAGGATCTCGAGCAGCGCCAGGCAATCGTCGACCGCCCGGTGCGCCTCGTGAAACAGCCCGGCCTTCATCAGGAGATAAGACAGGCGTGAACCTTCGAAGCCATGGCCGCGCCATTCGACCTCGCTGACCGAGCAGGCCCAGGCCTTGAGCGTGAAGAGAGCCGCGTAACGCTCCATGAATTTGCGGTCGAAGCCGGCATTGTGGGCAATGACCACGACCGCATCGGAGGCGAATTCGTTGATGCGCGCTTCGTTCAGGCTGTGGCCTTCGACCATCGCATCGGTGATGCCGGTCAGCGCCGTGATCTCCGCGGGAATGGCGATCGACGGCTGGTTGAAGCAGCTGAAGGTGTCGATGACCCGGCCGATCCTCCCGTCCGGCAGATAGGTGAACTTCACCATCCCGAGCTCGATGATCTCGTCGCGCGCCGGATCGAGGCCGGTGGTCTCGACGTCGAGCAGGATTGCGGTCTTGGTCGATTGCCCGTCGCTCGGCGTAAAGTCGGAGCGGGGAATCAGCCGGCGTAGCACCCGGTAGTCGGGTGACTGTTCAAGCATGCCGGCGATCTCGGCGAGCGGCGGTTGAGTGGTCATATTGGGCGGCGGACGATCATCTTGTTGAAAGCTCGCCAGTCTAGCCGATCGGACCGGTCCCGGCGCTGCAATGCCTGTGGATAGGTCCTTGGAGCAATGACAGCTCCCGAAGGACGGCTCCCGAAGGACAGCTCCTGGCGGTGCCGACCGGCTTCTGCCGCGGAACCAACTGGGGGGATCCAGAGGAGGGTGCTTGCGCGCCGCAGGATGCGGGCGGGCTCTCGTGGACCGTGCCGCGTCGCGGCACGGGCTGGCGGCTTCGATCCCTCGCGTCACGGCACGGAATGTCTCGATCACATTATTCGGAAAATACGAAATAAGACTCGACGAAACACCCAACTCACTTTTATCATGCTGACTTGAGACGGTGAGGTGGTCGTGATGGCGGATCAGCAGGTCAGGTCTTCGGACCTTGTCGAAATCGCCCGTAGGAGCGGCGAATTTCGGAAGCACTATGGAATCGCGCTTGGCGCATTCCTTTACCTCAGTTCGATCAGCGCAGCGCGGCCGAGGTCGATCTGGTGGAACGGTGTGCTGACGGCATTGATCGGTGCGGCCGCTGTCTGGCTCAAGAGCCGTGGTAGTGGTGGTTAGTGACGCTGTCGCGGGATCACGACAGTTGGGACATGGTGCTGACGGTGACCTCGACCGGCAAGACCGTGACGATCAACCGGGAGTTTTCGCCTTACGCGAACGGTCTCGGTATCCGCTTCTCCGACGGTGTCAGTTGGACCACCGACCAGATCGAGCAGAGGTTGCTCGATCAGGCGAGTGCCGCCAATGGCGGGTCGATCTACGGTTATGACGGTCGAAACGATACGCTGATTGCCGGGCTCGGTGACAAGTACCTGAACGGCAAGGACGGAACCGATACCTTTATCTATACCTCGGCCGGCGGCAATGACGTCGTCGACGACAACGGCGGCACGCTGGGGATGCAGGACATTGCCTCAAGCGGAGTGACGCTGTCGCGCAACGCCAGCAATAACGACGTCGTGCTGGCCGTGACGTCGACCGGCAAGACGGTCACGTTGAAGGACGAGTTGTCACCGTACAGGAACGGACTTGGTATCAGCTTCTCCGACGGTGCCAGCTGGAACAGGGATCAGGTCAGGGGTGTTGCGACAACCTTCACCTGGGTTGGATCGGCGTCCAATTCAACCTTGACCGGAAACGCCTATGGCACAAACGTCTTCCAGTTTGGCGCCGGCGCTGAGCTCGCAAACGGTGGAGCAAGGAGCAATTTCTACCGGGTGTCGTCCGGCACCGGGCAGGCCGCAATCAACCTTCCGACTGCGACAGGCTCCAGCAATGAACTCGACTTCGTTGGCGGGATCGGCAACGACCAACTCTGGTTCGAGCGTTCAGGCGACAATCTGCTCGTCGACCTTCTTGGCACAAACACCAGCGCGACGGTCAGCGGCTGGTTCTCCGGTGCGTGCCGGTTCGCAACTGCAGGAGATCACCGCCGGCGGCCTGAAAATCGATGGTCAGGTGTCGCAGCTGGTTCAGGCGATGGCAACCTATGCCGCCAACAATCCGGGCTTCGATCCAACCAGCTCGAGCATCCACACGGTGCCGAACGACGCGGCCTGCAAAGCACCATGTCTGCGGCTTGGCACGCCTGAGACCTGGGAATACCCGAACGAGCGCGGTGGTTGTGGCCCCCGCGCTCGTCCGCCGGATGCAAGATCACTCAGAGGCATGCTGGCAGTATCGTCCAAGTTTCCCGAACGTTAACGATCCCCTGCAAATGATTCATGCGATGGCGACGCAAGTTCTAGGCTCCGCGGTCGTACATACTGCCGGTGTGCGACTACCCATGAGAGGGTTCGTGCCGGCTTCGCAGGGCGGTGCGGCGGTGTCGAGGAGGGGCGGGGATGGGGCCGTGGAGACGTGCGAGGTTGGGCTTGGCGGTGCTTGCGATGCTGGGTGTCGGCCTAGTACCTGCTTCGGCAGAAGACCTCGCGCTGCGGGAAGCGGTGTCGATGACTGGCACCGCGATGTTTCTCGACTCCGGTGCTCCGGGGCTCGTTCTCGCCGTCGTGCGTGGCGACGACAGTGTCATACAAGGCTATGGCGAGACTGTCCCCGGCAACAAGGCCGAGCCCGACGGGCGATCAATCATCCGGCTGGGATCGGTTTCCAAGGTCTTCGCCACCGACCTTTTGGCAACGCTGGCCGCTGAAGGACGCCTCGGTCTCACCGATCCGCTGTCGCGCTATGCTCCGGCGGGCGTCAGCGTCCACTCGTTTGGAGATCAGCCGTTCAGCCTGCTCGATCTTGCCACCCATTCTGCGGGCCTGCCGCGCGAGGTCCGCGATCCCTCGGTGAAGGAGGGCGACGGCAATCCGTTCCTCGCATTCAAGCGCGACACTTATTGGGCGTGGCTTGGTGAGAATGCGCCCGCCTACGCGCCGGGCACGACCGCGATGTATTCCAACTTCGGCTACGGTCTTTTGGGCGATGCAATGGCGAAGGCCGCGGGCAATTCCTATGCCGACTTGCTACACGACAAAGTCATCGCACCGCTTCATCTCGCGGACACCACGCTGCGCCTGTCAGACGCGCAGCGACCGCGTCTGATGGTGGGGCTCGACCCGTTCGGCAAGCGAGATCCGAACTGGGAGGTGCCGGAGATCATGTACGCCAGCGCCGGGGTGTATTCGACCGCCGACGATATGGTGCGCTGGATGCGCTGGCATCTTGCGCATGGCGAAAATTCCGCCGCGGCCTTGTCTCTCGCTCACGCGATGTGGCGGCCGCATGATGGCCTCGCACGACTGGTCGGTGTCGAGGTCACGGGAGCCGAAGGCATGGGCCTCGGTTGGATCATCAGCCCCGCGCGCGACGGCGTGCCACTCCTGCTTGGCAAGAGCGGCGGTCTCGGTGGCTTCATGACATACGTCGTGCTGTCGCCGAACCGCAGGCTCGGAATCTTCGTGGCTGCAAGCCGGGTGAACTTCTCGATGTTCGAGGGGCTTCGCTCTGCAGTGCGTCAGCTGGCTGCCGAGCTTGCTCCATGAAGCGGATTGATGACTGTCGCATGCAGCCGCCGCTGCCAGGACGGCCAATGCCCCGGCCGGCGAGCATTCTGTCGCGCTTGGATGCGAGCCGACTTGCGATCGCACCGCAGATCGCTGGCCTTCGGAAGTCACCGTCGGCTACAGCGCGGTTACTGCTGGCGTCGACGGCTCTCGTAGTATTGGCGCTCTCCCCGAAGCCCTCAATAGCGGGAGGGACGGGCGGCGCCGGTGGGGCGACAAATCAATCAAACGGGTCGTCTCCGGGAGGCGGTGTGGGGGCCGTTCCAGATATCACCGCGGGTACCGGCGGTGGTGGCGGCGGCGGCTTCGGCGGTCAGGACTATTACGGCTATCACGGCAATGGCGGCAATGGTTACAGCGAGGCCGGCTCCGACACCCAGCATCCTTCGACCGGCGCCAACAATGCGGGCGGCACGCCGGCGACGATCGAAGGCGGGGCAGGCGGCGGGCAGGGCGCCGACAATTACGGCGGCATCGGCTACGGCGCGCATGCTGGCGGCGGAGCGAGCGGT
>NZ_VKHP01000812.1 GCF_010811875.1 Bradyrhizobium uaiense | reverse complement strand
TCGTCGCCGGGGAGATGCTGCTGACCCTTATCCCATATCCGCTGCGGAGGTCCGTCGGCGGTGCGGACACGGACAGCAGCAAATCGGGCTTTCAACCGACCTTTGGTCCCGCTGCGCCAGCTCACGGCTTTCCATTTGGCGCTGGCCAGCATGTGTTCTGCTGCAATTGATAAGATATCGGGCACGTGGTGCTTTCGTGGTTTCCCGCGGACTTTGGTAATCGGCCAAATGAGCTTCACATCGACCG
>NZ_VKHP01000811.1 GCF_010811875.1 Bradyrhizobium uaiense | reverse complement strand
GAACGTCGGATCGTTCGCAACCGCACCATTCACCGAACCGCCCTGCATGCCCGGCACGATGCGCTGACCACACGCTGCGGAAAGCCCCGGATCTTGGGTCCGGGGTTTCCCGGGCATGTGGGTCGTCTTGCTGCTGACCGGTGTCGTCATCGTCATCGAAGCATGAGCGCGCCGCGCCGCAGCATTGCTGCCGGCGGCAGACGCCTGAGCCGAATACGCAGCTGCCGCAACCAGCGCAAGCGCGGCG
>NZ_VKHP01000810.1 GCF_010811875.1 Bradyrhizobium uaiense | reverse complement strand
GAACCTCGTGATGTTCATCGCGGTTGTCGTGGTGATGGTGAACTTCATCGTCGACATGCTCTATGCGGCAATCGATCCGCGCATCCGGTTTGGAGACTAGCATGACAACGTTGGTCAAAAGCCGAGCACGTGGCGCTGTGCGAGGAAGACGAGCCGTCCCCAGCCGCCGGTGGCGTTGGCCCCGGCGCGCCGCAGTTCGCTGTCGAAGTTGACCGTCGTCACGCGGCTAGTCTCTTTCCCCCTCGCC
>NZ_VKHP01000809.1 GCF_010811875.1 Bradyrhizobium uaiense | reverse complement strand
CAACGGCACTGGCCCTGGCTCCGTCGACGGTGTCGCTGAACAGCCAGCACTTTCGGCCAGTTGCAAAAACCCTGATGTCGCGCTCCAGAAGATTATTGTCGATCGGCATCCTGCCATCTTCGGTGTAACGCGTCAGATAGTCCCATTGGTTCCGGGTGTAGGACACGGCGTCGCCGAGCTTGCTGTCAGGCAAGACCTTCGGGGCCATGTCATCGAGCCATACCTTGAGAGCATTGAGGATGGGGAC
>NZ_VKHP01000808.1 GCF_010811875.1 Bradyrhizobium uaiense | reverse complement strand
TTGATCGTATCCCCAGCAACGTAGCCGATCATCCGGTCTTGGTCGGAATACTGGAAAGACGAATTCAGCCGTGTCGCCTGCGCAGGCTGCTGCGGACCAGTGCGGACGATCGCCGACTGTTCGGCGGCCTTCAGGCTCAACGCGATTTTGCCCTGCGGCCCGATCTCATTACCGCGCCGCTCGCGACCATTGGTGGTAGCGCGGCAGTGCCGTCAACCGTCGACGTCTATGTCAACAACATCAAGAC
>NZ_VKHP01000807.1 GCF_010811875.1 Bradyrhizobium uaiense | reverse complement strand
CAATGCGCGCACCCCTCGACATGGGCTTCCACTTCGCGCGCATGGCCGGCATCGAGTTCGCCGTCGATCAGCGCGTGGATCAGCACTTCGGCTTCCTCGCAGGTCATTTCACTTGCTCCTGTTCCGCGAGACCTTCGTGCTCAGGGAAATCCAGAATCTATCATACCGCGAGATCGCCGATGTCGCAGCCGTGCCGGTCGGCACCGTGATGTCGCGTCTCGCGCGCGCCCGCGCCATGCTGCGATCA
>NZ_VKHP01000806.1 GCF_010811875.1 Bradyrhizobium uaiense | reverse complement strand
CGCAAAAAAAAACGACTCAACCCAGCTTGATCGTCGCGCCTGCGGACGCAGCGGACAGCTACGAGAAGCTACGCGCCGCCGCATTGCGTGCCGAGTTCACGGCCTGCCCTGGTCTCACCATTCTTCGCCGATTTCTTTGCAGACTTCTTGGCTGATTTCTTCGCGGCCTTCTTGGCCGACTTCTTCGCGGACTTCTTCTTCGCCGCTACCGCCTTCTTGGCCTTTTTGGCCTTCTTGCTTTTCTTCG
>NZ_VKHP01000805.1 GCF_010811875.1 Bradyrhizobium uaiense | reverse complement strand
TGGGCTCGAGGCGAGCGCGCCGCGCAACGCCGGCGAGACCGTGACCTTCATCGCGTGTCCTTTCGAGGCCGGCTATCCGGAGCAGAAGGAAGGGCAGCCACCGTCGACCACGATCAAGATCGACAACCCGCGCCGGCTGGTCGAATGACGACTGCCAGAGCTCGAGCGTGTAATAGATCCGCGCGCTCGGCGGACACGAGGCATAGGCCTCTAGCAGCGCTTCATTGTGCGTCGGCATGGCTAGACG
>NZ_VKHP01000804.1 GCF_010811875.1 Bradyrhizobium uaiense | reverse complement strand
GAGCCAGTGTCCTGCGCGATCATCAGCCGGTGGAACGGCGTCTTCGACTGTTCGGAGTCGATCGGCAGCTCGCCTGCAATGAAGAACGGCGTGCCGTAGACATGCAGCGCCTTGTCGACCGCGATCGTCGGCCCGGCGCGCGCTGATCTCTATTTCGGCGCCGGCGCGGACGCCGGGAAGGTCTCGGGGCGGCTGCGGCACAACATGCAGTTCGTGATGCTGGTGCCGAAGGGTCTCGACCCCGGCG
>NZ_VKHP01000803.1 GCF_010811875.1 Bradyrhizobium uaiense | reverse complement strand
GCGCTCGAGCGCGAGATCCTCTCCACCCTCGGCATTCCCGACCCCTATGCGGATCGGATCGCCTGACATGCCGGATTCCGAACCGACCCACGACAATCCGCGCAACGTGAGCAACCTGCCCGCGGTGCACCATGACGTCGGCGATCCGCCGCTCGTTCAGCGACAGGATGTTGCGCAGCATGGTGCGCTCGATTGCCGAGAAGCCGACATCGTCGGGCGTCGAGGCATCGAGCACCACCTGCAGATC
>NZ_VKHP01000080.1 GCF_010811875.1 Bradyrhizobium uaiense | reverse complement strand
GATCGGGAAGCGCTGGCCCTGGAAGAAGCGGCAGTCTTCCGCCGGGCGCGGCGTGATCCGCGCTGTGAGCGCCGGATCGGCGAACGCTGGCTTGCCGGCGGCGCCTCGAACTCCGGCGGCGCTGCGCTTCTGCTGCATTTCACCGCCGACGAGATGGAACGGCTGACACCGCAGATGACGCCGGATGCACCGACCGGGCTCGACTACTATCCGCTGCCAAAGACCGGTGAGCGCTTCCCGATCGCCGATCCGGCGCTCACAGCGCGGATCACGCCGCGCCCGGCGGAAGACTGCCGCTTCTTCCAGGGCCTGCTCGAAGGCATCGCTTCGGTGGAAGCCCTCGCCTACCGGCAGCTGGCGCGACTCGGCGCACCGCACCTGCGCCGCGTCATCGGGATCGGCGGTGGCGCGAAGAACGATGCATGGACCAAAATCAGGCACCGCGTGCTCGGTGTCCCTGTCTCGGTCGCCGAGCAGACCGAAGCAAGCTACGGCGCCGCGCTGCTCGCACTGAACGGAGGCCCGCCATGAAGGCCGATGCGACCGCGATCGCCGGCCTTCACGCCATCGCCGACCGCTTCGACCATGTGCTGCTCGACCAATGGGGCACGTTGCATGAGGGGCTGGCCGTGTTCCCCGCGGCGCTGAATTGCGTGGCGCGGCTGCGCGAGGCCGGCAAGCGCATCCTGATCCTGTCCAATTCCGGCAAGCGCGCCGGCAGCAACCAGCGGCGCCTCGCGGCGCTGGGCCTACCGCCGGAAGCCTATGACGGCGTGTTGTCCTCGGGTGAGGTCACCTGGCGCGGGCTGCACGCGCGCGAGCAGGCGCCGTTTGCCGAACTCGGACGTGCCTGCTTCCTGATCTCGCGCGACGGTGATCGCTCGATCGTCGACGACACCGGCCTGACGGTCGCTTCGACCGTGTACGAGGCTGATTTCATCCTGCTCGGCGGGCTCGACGATGATACGGCCGAGCCGGAGCGCTGGCGTACGCTGCTGACGGCGGCTGCCGCACGGCAACTGCCGATGCTGTGCGCCAACCCGGACCTCGTGATGTTCGGCGTCGCGGGGCTGATCCCCGCACCCGGTGCACTCGCCGCATTCTATCAATCGCTCGGCGGCACCGTGCTGTTCGTCGGCAAGCCGTATCCACCGATGTTTGCTGCCGCGCGCGATCAATTGGGACACCCGCCGCCGGCACGGATCCTCGTCATCGGCGACTCCCTCGATCACGATATCGCCGGTGGACGCGCCGCCGGGATGCTGACCCTGCTGATCGGCTCCGGCGCGCACCGTGCGACGCTTGCGCAGGCAAGCGATCTGCCGCAGGCGATCAAGGCCGCGGCCGGCACAGCGGCGCGGATGCCGCACTGGACGATGGATCATCTGATTTGGTGAGAACAGCCCGATGCAACGGCCTCAGATTCTGAACGAGCTGTGCCGCATGTCGGCCCGCGTCGGCAGGAACATCCTGCTGGTGCAAGGCGCCGGCGGCAATTCGTCGGTCAAGGATGGCGACGTGCTGTGGGTGAAGGCGTCAGGCACCTGGCTCGCCGATGCCGAGGACAAGGAGATCTTCGTGCCGGTCGCGCTGTCGGCCGCGCGCGCGGCGCTGACGCAGGGCGACGAACGCGTACCGTTCGCTCCGAACGCCAAGACGACGCTGCGTGCCTCGATCGAGACCTCGCTTCATGCGCTGATGCCGCACCGGATCGTGCTGCATGTCCATTCCGTCAACACCATCGCCTGGGCGGTGCGCACCGATGCCCGCGACGAGTTTGCCCGGCGACTGGACGGACTGGCCTGGCGTTATCTCGACTACCACCACCCGGGGCTGCCGCTCGCGCGCGCAGTCAGCGAGGCGATCGCACATGATGCGGTCGACGTCCTGATCCTCGGCAATCACGGCCTGGTGGTCGGCGCCGCCACCTGCGACGCGGCGGAAGCTCTGGTCGCCGACGTCGAGCAACGCCTCGCACTGGAACAGCGTGGCGCACCTACCGCAGATTCCGACGTGCTCCAAACGATCTGCGCAGGCACGCACTATCGCCTGCCGCGGGATCCTCGCGGTCACGACATCGCCACCGACCGCTACAGCCGCGCGATCGCGACCAGCGGCTCGCTTTATCCTGATCATGTCGTCTTTCTTGGTCCGGGCCTGCCGGTCCTCGAGCATCGCGAGAACCTGAACGTCCTGATCGCGCAGGCCGGTCGGGACGGATTGCCGCCGCCGGTCGCGCTCCTCGTCCCGGGCGCCGGCAGCCTGATCCGGGCGGATGCGAGCGACGGCGCGGAAGCCATGCTGAGCTGTCTTGCGCTGGTCACCTGCCGGTTGCCTCTGGCCGCACGGATCAACTATCTGACGGCCGAGAATGAGCACGCGTTGCTGAACTGGGACGCCGAACACTATCGCCGGCAATTGACTGCGGATCGCTGATCCGGAATCCGCTCCGCGCTTCACCTCTTCTCGGCAGAGAGGAACAGGCGATAGGCTGGATTTTCGCTCTCGTTCCAGTAGGGATAGCCAAGTGCATCCAGCGCCTGAACGAACCGGGCGCGCTCCTGAGGCTTGACTTCGATACCTGCCAGGATGCGCCCGTAGTCGGCACCGTGATTTCGGTAGTGGAACAGCGAAACGTTCCAGTCGGGCGCCAGGCTCTCGAGGAATTTCAGCAACGCGCCGGGACGCTCCGGAAACTCGAAGCGATAGATCACTTCATCCTTGAGCAACGGCGCGCGGCCACCCACCATGTAGCGCACATGGTCCTTGGCCATCTCGTTGTCGCTCAGGTCCAGGATCGGATAGCCTTCGCGTCGAAGCAGCTCCATGACTTCGCGCTTCTCGGCCTCGCCGCGGCTCAGCGCGATGCCGACGAAGAGCTGCGCCGGCGCGGTGGTCTCGGCGAAGCGGTAGTTGAATTCCGTGATGGCCCGCGAGCCGAGAATGCGGATGAAGTGCCGATAGCTGCCGGGCTTCTCCGGCACGGTCACGGCGAGCAGCGCCTCGCGATGCTCGCCGACCTCGGCACGGTCGGCGATGGTGCGCAGCCTGTCGAAATTCAGATTGGCCCCGCTGTTGACGGCAATCAGGCTGCCGTCGCTCAGCGCGCCGCGCTCGGCGTAGGCCTTGAGGCCGGCGAGCGCCAACGCGCCGGAAGGTTCGGCGACCGATCGCACATCGTCGAAGATATCCTTGATGGCCGCGCACATGGCGTCGGTGTCCACGGTAACGACCTCGTCGAGCAGGTCGCGGCAGAGGCGGAACGTCTCGGTTCCGACCTTGCGGACAGCGACGCCGTCGGCGAACAGCCCGACCTGATCCAGCGCGACGACGCTCCCCTTGGCGAGCGCCGCCGCCATCGAAGCGGCGTCTGCCGGCTCCACACCGATGACCTTGATCGAGGGATTCAGGAATTTCACGAAGGCGGCCACGCCGGCCGCCAGCCCGCCCCCACCGATCGGCACGAAGATCGCCTCGATCGGATCGGGATGCTGGCGCAGGATTTCCATCCCGACGGTGCCCTGGCCGGCAATCACATCGGGATCGTCGAACGGATGCACGAAGGTCAGTCCGCGAGCGACCTCGATCTCCCTGGCCTTGGTTTGTGCGTCATCGAAGGTGTCGCCATGCAGCACGACGTCGCCGCCGAGACGCCGGACCGCCTCGACCTTGATGGCGGGCGTGGTCCGCGGCATCACGATCGTCGCGGGAATACCGAGCTTGCGCGCCGACAGCGCCACACCCTGCGCGTGATTGCCCGCCGATGCGCAGATGACGCCCGACCTTCGCTGCGCGTCCGGCAGCCTGACGATCTTGTTGTAGGCGCCGCGAAGCTTGAACGAGAAGATCGGCTGAAAGTCTTCCCGCTTCAGCAACACGCTGCGCGACAAGCGTTCCGACAGCCGCGGCATCGGATCGAGCGGGGTCTCGACGGCCACGTCGTAGACACGGGCGGTCAGGATGCTTTGGGCGTAGTCGCGGAGCGCGTTGGCGGCAGCGGTCATCGGGTCGCTTTTGTCGATGGGGAGGCAATCCATATCGGTTGCACCTGCCCATCGTCGGCGCCGACCCGGCGAGCAGACGGCACGGAGCCGGCCGCTGCATCCGGCCCGGAGCATCGCATGACCGGAGGCTCGCGTGAAGCAAAGACCGCCGGATCAATCGCCCGGTCGAGCGCGCCAGGGGGAGCTGCCAAAAATATCGAAAACAACCCCATGCAAAGGAGCCGACGGCGGCCGGCGTAGACCGGGCGACTTGACATGTCGGGCAACTCAGGGATAGATTTCTAATATTCCGAATTTTGTCACACGGGCTGAATCGGCGGCCCAGCCAAAAATGGCGCGCCTGACGCCGACCACATCACGCAGTGAGACGCGACGAATTCCATTCCCGGCCATGATCTCCGGGCGCTTCCCAACCCGCTTCGGAAACGATCAGCGTGTCCTCCAGCTTGATGTAGCCGCGCGCCGGATGCAGCAGCGCCGTTTCGATCGAGATCACCATTCCACATTCGAGCGGCCGATCCGCATCATACGGCGCGTAAGGCACCGGGCCGGTCGCGGTCAGGCGCGGCGCTTCGTGACTGACAAGCCCGATGCCGTGTGCAGTGAAGTCGAGCACGGCGCGATGCGGAGACGTTTTCACGGCAGCCTCGCCCGCGGCAATGATGTCGCCACCCAAGGCGCCCGGCCGGATCGCGCGCCGGGCCACCTGCTGGACGTCCTCGATCTCCTGAAGCAACTCGCGCAGCTCGCTGTCGGGCTCACCCAAGATGCCCATGCGACTGAGGTCGCCGATATAGCCCCGGTAGTTTCCTCCGGAATCGATCGAGATCACGTCGCCCTCTCCGAGAAGCTGGTTCGACGGCGCCCGGTTATGGCTCCTGCCAGCCGCAATCAGGCAATATTCGAAGACGAGATCGCGTTCCTGCTCCTCGCGGCGCAGACGAGCGACGATGTCATTCTTGGTCATCCCTGGAGCGCAGGCCTTGAACGTCGCCATCATCGCATCGACGACCCGTTCGGACGCTTCCCGGATGAGGTCGAGTTCAGCGGGAGACTTTACCGCACGTAGGCGCTCGAGTGTGAAATGAGCCTCGCGGAACTCAACATTATCAAACCCGGCGAACAGATGATCCCTGGCATCGGCGGGCAGGAAGCCTGCCTCGATGCCGATACGCCTGGCTGTGCCGCCCAGTTTTCTCACATGATCGATCGCAAGCCCGATCGCATCGATCGTTCCCCACGCTTCCGCCTTGACGGTCGGTGTCCATATCCGTCCGAGTTCATGCTCGAATTTTTCCATGCGGTTGCCGATGTAGGCGGAATTTTCCGGATGTCCTTTCTGATAGACGAATACCGGCAGATAGCGGCTGGTGCCGATCGCCTCCATGACGTCGAAAAAGAAGAAGCGATACCCACCAAGCAGGTACTGCGTGTTGTGACGCGAGGTGACGATCAGGATGTCGAGCCCCGCCTCATCCATCAGCCGATCGAGCTTTTCGGTGTTGAACGGTGCCGCCGTCGCGATCGTGTCGAGTGCATTGTCCATGGGTTGACCTTCCGTCGTCTCAGGTTGCCGTTTTCGCGGCCAACGATTTTGGTGCGGCGCCTGCATTCTCGCCAAACAAGGCCACCGGGCGTCCGTGCGGTTCAACGCCGAGGAACGTAAAGGCGAGCCCGATCAGCAGGCCTGCACCGGCAAGAAAGCAGAACGCCGGCATCACCGCCGCGGCGGTCGCGCTTGGATGCACGAGATTGTCAGCACCGGCGATCATGGCGAGGCACAGGGGACCTACGATCTTGCCGACCCCGTTCGAGAGCTGGGCAAGGCCGACGGCGCGTCCCGACAGCTGAACCGGAAAGATTTCGGCGGGATAGGGACCGATGTTCGAGAATCCGCCGTCGAAGAACACGGCGCCGACGATCAGGAAGACCAGGAATAGCGGCACCGAGCCGGCAAAGTCGTTGTGGAAGTAGGCAGCCAGCGCCAGCGAAACCGCGGTGCCATAGCCCATCAACTGGCCGCAGGGCTTGCGGCCGATCCGATTCGCGAGGAACGCAAACCCTGTCCGCCCAAGGACCCCAGCGAGGCTGACGTAAATGAACATCTTCGCCGCCTCCTGCGGCGCGACACCAAGCAGCAGCGCCACGATGGTCGGTCCCCACAGGAACACACCGTAGTTTGCCGTGCTGGCGCCGAACCAGATCAGAACCGTCAGCCAGAAGCGCCGTTGCTCAGCAAAGAGATCGGCAAACGTCGCCGTGTTCGCCGGCGGCAGCGTGGGCAAGGTGAACTCGTCGCCGCCGACCCGGTAGAGTTTCCGGATGCTCGCCTGCGCCTCGCGCACGCGGCCCTTGCTGATGAGCCAGCGCGGCGATTCCGGCATGATGATCATGGTCAGAACGCCGAGGATGATCGGCAGGAACCCGACCGCGGCCAGTCCGCGCCAGCCGACCAGCGGCAGCAGGAAGCTCGCCGTGACCGATGCCGAAAGCACACCGAAGGCGACCGGAACGACCACGAGGCTCGTGACCAGCGTGCGATGACGGGTTGGTGCGAACTCGACGGTGGCGGGAACCGCCGCCGCCGCGCCCGCGGCAAGGCCGAAGCCCACGAAGAAGCGCAGAACCGCAAACGCAACCCAGCCATCTTCCGGAATGAACGCGATCGCGCCCGAGGTCAGGCCGCAAAGCAGGACGCCCGCAACCGCCAACGGCTTGCGCCCCAGACGATCTGCAAGGACCCCCGCAACGAATGCGCCCAGCATTGCCCCGATGCCGGCGCTCATCAGCATGATCGAGGTTTGCCCGAACGTCAGGTGCCACTTCGGCGCCAGCACCGAGACCAGAAATCCGACCACAAAGAAATCGAAGAAATCGACCACGCCGCTGACGGCGAAGATGATGATCGATAGCCAATAGCGCGTCGTCACCGGCGCTTCGTCGAACGGCACCGCATTCGCCTGCTCAGCCATGGTCTCCCCCTGTTGTGGTCAAGCCGCCTTCTTTTTTGAACTCAGAAATGCCGTCACCGCCTCGGCCACCCGCTCGGGCGCCTGGATCGACGCGACATGGCCGACACCCGCGATGGTCTTCATCTCGACGTTCGTGAGATCGCGGGCGAGCGCGAATGTCTCGGCATTCGGGATTAGCCGGTCGTCAGCGCCGGCCAGCAGCAGCGTCGGGCGATCGAAGCCTGCGAGATCGGCGCCGACGGGCTGCGCGAGCAAGGCGCCGCGTCGCGCCTTCTGGCCCTCGTCGCGGCTGGAGCCACGGAAGATGTCGATCAGTTCGGGTCGCACGCGCAGGTAATCCGGCGGAAAGAAGAACTCAGCAATCTTCGGTGCGTTGGCGATGGTGTCCGCGCGGTAGGAAGCGAGCGTGCGGAAGACATCCGCATTGACGTCCAGCGGGCTTCTGTTGACCTTCCAGGTGCTGCTCAGGATCAGGCGATCGATGCGGCCGGGGTGCCGTGCCGCCAGCACCTGCGCGATCTGCCCGCCCAGAGAGGTTCCGAAAACATGGGCACGATCGTAGCCGAGCCCTCCGATCAAAGCCGCGGCATCATCTGCCAGATCGGCCAGCGAATAGGATGACGGCGGATTTCTGGTGCCGCCGGAATCGCGCTGATCGTAAGCGATCACGGTGAAATCAGCCGCCAACGCGGGCGCAAGGCCGTCGAACATCGAATGATCGGCCTCACCGCCATGCAGCAGCACGATCGGTGCGCCATGTCCGGTTTTCTCAAACGCCGTCAAGACGCCGCTGGATTCGAACGATTGCATTGGGAGCCCCCCGCTAATGCAGCAGCGTTGAAAGCGCGCCGGCCAGTTCCTTCGCAGGATCCGACGGCAGCCACGGCATCCGCCACGCCACATGCCCATCGGGGCGCACCAGCACGGCGCCGCGCATGCCGAGCTGGAATCCGTCCGCCGGATCGGCCGACGGCAATTGCTTCAGCGACAGCGGCAAGCGGGTCTTCTCCGATACCTGCCTTCCCGCCTCCAGCCACTCGCTGCCGAGCGGACCGGTGACGACGGTGAACTCCTTATCGAACCAGTCGAGCGTGGATTTCTTGCGCGAAGGCTCGAGCCACATATGCGGAAAGCGCGCGCCGGGACGGTCGGTCGGCGTGTAGTAGCGGGAGTTCAACGCCTTCGCGACGGTGCCGTCGGGGATCACCGCGCCCTCCTCGTAATTGTGCCCGAGGTTCTGGCCGATGCTGTGCAGATGGTTATCCATATCGTTGATCCAGAACTTGATCCGGTCCGGATCTCGCGATCGCACGGCGTCGTCGGTCAGCCCGAATCGCAGCCTGTTGCCGTAGCTGAAATTGGCATTGGACTGCGCGATCGGGCGGCGTTCGCTGGAATAGCTGTCGAGCAGCTTCTCATCCGCGAGGCCCTTCAACACGAAGGCGAGTTTCCAGGCGAGATTATGCGCGTCCTGAACACCGGAGTTCAGGCCGAAGCCGCCGGTCGGTGGAAAGCGGTGCGCGCAGTCGCCGACCAGGAACACCCGGCCCTTTCGAAAGGTCTCGGCGACCTGCATGCTGACGCGCCAGATCGAACGGTTCAGAAGCGTGACGTCGAGATCCGGAATGCCGGCATGGCCGCGTGCGATCTCGATGAACTCCTGGTCGGTCCACGGCCGTTCGCGATCGTCCTTGGTCAGGCCGATCTGCGTCACCGTCAGCCAGCGATCGCGGCCGTTGGTGTTCAGGATGCCGGCGCGCGGCAGATCCGGTCGGTCCGGAACGATGATGAAGCCGGCGGCCTCGCGCGCGATCGGCAATCGCGACAGGTCGGCGCGCCAATACTCGTTCGACATCACCGCCAGCGTCGACGGACCGACCATCTCGATCCCGGCGCTGCGCCGCGTCTGGCTGCCCGCGCCATCGGCGGCGATCAGGTAAGTCGCCGTCCACTGCGTCAACTCGCCGGTCTTTTCGCAACGTGTCGTGACGCTGACGCCGCTGTTGGTCTCCTCGAACGATTCACAGGACGTGTTGAACAGTACCGTGGCGTGCCGCGATTTCTCGACCACCCGCAGGATTTCCTCCTCGACCGCATCCTGGGCGACCAGGCTCTTCCAGGCCGGCGTATGACCGACATTCGGTTCAGGACGGGTGCGGCCGAATTCGTGACCCGCGATGCTGTCGAGGAACACGAACATGTCGGAGTTGTCCTGCAGGCCACGGTCGCGGATCGCCTGCTCGATCCCCCACTGCCGGAAGATCTCCATGGTGCGGACCCAGCAACCGCGCGACTTGGGATGGTCCGTCGTCGTCGCGCTCTTCTCGACCACCACGCAGTCGATGCCGAAGCGGTCGAGCAGCAGCGACATCGCAAGGCCGACCGGCCCACCGCCGGCGATGAATACGGACGTCTGGCGTGCCTCGTCGGTGGCGATGCCCATGCTGGTGTCTCCTCGGTTTGATCGTTGAGCGGAGACTGCGCTCTTTTTGCTATCTCACAAGAACATGTTTGATATGGTATCCATCTCGATCTGAGATGGAGCGACCATTCATGGACCTGCGGCAGATCCGTTATTTCGTTGCCGTCGCCGAGCGCGGAGGCTTTGCTGCGGCGGCGAGCACATTGAATGTTGCCCAGTCGGCGCTCAGCCGTCACGTCAAGGAGCTCGAAGCCGAACTGGGCGGCGCCCTGCTCGAACGCGGCGCACGCGGCGTCTCCGTCACGGAATCCGGCAAGGTGCTGCTCGCGCGAGGACGCTGGCTGCTTGGGACCGTCGATGACATCAAGGCCGAGGTGCGCACGGAAAATCGTGAGCCGAGCGGCACGGTGCGGATCGGCGCGCCACCGAGCCTCGGCGATATCCTCTATCCGCCGCTTGCCCAGACATTCGTGAAGCAGTTTCCACGCGTGCGGCTCGAGTTGAACGAGGGCCTGACTGAGAACGCATCGGAACGCCTGCTGCGGGGTGAGCTCGATCTGGCGATCGTGACGACGCCGCCTCCCAACGATCACCTCGACTATGAACTGCTCATGGTCGAACAGGTGTTCCTGATCGGACCGGCGCGCGATCCGCTGCTGAAGCGCGGCAGGCTGACCCGCAAGGAGTTCGACGGCCTGCCATCCGCTGTGGCCCCGCTCAGCCGCAACCCGTTTCCGTCGACGATGCTCTGTGCGGTGCGGGTCGACAACAGCACGCCGATGAAGCGCATGGTGGCATCAGGCCTCGGCTATGCCTTGCTGCCCTTCTCCGGCATTCACCAGGAAGTGGCTAGCGGAACGCTATCGGCAGCACTGTTGCCGTGGATGCGCGCCGAGCGCGTGCTGGCGCTCCCGCGCGGCCGGCCGGTCAGCCGGGCAACGCGTGAAGCGATTGCGGTGCTGAAGAACATCTGCCGCGCGCTGATCGATGAGGGGATTATCCTGACGGCGCCGACGCGCAAGACCTGACGCTCCCCGAGCTCCGCCCTTGGCAACCAATCGACTTGACCATAGTTGTCATGACAACTATAGAGTCATCCCAAGATTGGCGATCAAGCCGGCTGCTCACGTCGTGGAACGACGAGAGCCGTGAACTGCAATGGCTCTGCGGGCGACCTTGGGGTTCGCCTGTGCAGCCGGCGGTCGACCGAAGGGAGGACGCTATGAATGCTGCTTCGCAGAGCCACGCGGCCAGGCTGCTGGAGATTTCCCGGCTGATTGACGATCGCCCCGCCGAACGCATCTTCCAGGTCGATCGCCGGATCTTCAGCGATCCGGAGGTGTTCGACGCCGAGCTCCGGCATGTGTTCGAGGCCACGTGGAATTTCATCGGCCTGGAATCCCAAATTCCCGGTCCAACGACTTCGTCACCACCCATATCGGTCGGCATCCAATCCTGGTGATGCGGAGCGCCGACGGTAAGGTCGGCGCCTTCCTCAACACCTGCCGGCATCGCGGAACCATCGTCTGCCCGTTCAAGCAGGGCCGGCAGAAGTTTCATGTCTGCCGCTACCACGGCTGGGCCTACGATTCGAGCGGGCGCAACATCTCGGTGACGGAGGAAGCGAGCGGGCAGTATCCGCCCTCTTTCTCGAACCAGAATCACGACCTGCTTCCGGTCGCCCGGCTCGGCTCGTATCGCGGCTTCCTGTTCGCGAGCCTTTCCGCCGACGTTCCGCCGCTCGAAGACTTCCTCGGCGACACCCGCGCTTTCCTCGACCTCATCATCGATCAGAGCGACAGCGGTGAAGTCGAGTTCGTGCCGGGCGCCAGCACCTATACGTTCGACGCAAACTGGAAGCTGCAGTTCGAGAACGGTCTCGACTACTATCATTTCGCGACCACCCACAGCTCCTACGTCGATATCCTCAAGAAGCGCAACACCACCGCCGGACCGGACGCCGGGTTCACCGCGGAGCCGGAAGGCGAGCAGGAAGGCCAAGGCAGTTTCAGCTTCGACTATGGCCACGCCGTCAACTGGTCGATCAAGCGCACGCAGCTCTATGGCCGTCCGCTCGGCATGGACCCGGCGCGCCTCGATGCCGTGCGGCAGCGCGTCGGCAGCACCCGCGCCAAGTGGATGCTTCGCCAGCGCAACCTCACGATTTTCCCGAACCTGCAGGTCATCGACATCCTGTCGGCGCAGGTGCGGACCTGGCGACCGCTGGCGCCCGACAAGACCGAGATGGTGTCGCATTGCCTTGCTCCGGTCGGCGAAAGTGCCGCCGCGCGCACGCTTCGGATCCGCAACTACGAGGACTTCTTCAACGCGTCAGGGCTCGCGAGTTCCGACGACAATGTGATGTACGAATTCTGCCAGACCGGCTACGACGCGACGACCGCCGCACCCACGCAAGGTTATCTGCGCGGCGTCGCCGACATCGGCCACGGCGAGAGCCTGCATACGCGCGAACTCGGCGTAAACCCGTCCGAATGGTCGTTCGGCCCGACCAGCTTCGGCGGCGAGACCAATTTCCACCCTGGGTATCGCGAGTGGCGCAGGCTGTTGCAGCACGCCGCTGGGGAGAGCGTGTGATGGCTGCAAACACGACCATGCAAACGGAAGCACACGCTTTCGCAGCCGCGACCATCTTCCGCGAGGCCCGCCTGCTCGACACCGGCGAATGGGCCGACTGGGTCGCGATGTACAGCGAAGATGCCGTCTATTGGGTACCGGGATGGCTCGACGAATACACCACCACCAATGATCCCGACACGCAGGTCTCGCTGCTCTACCACGATGCGCGGCGCGGGCTGGAAGAGCGGATCGCGCGCATCGAGTCACGCAAATCCATCACCGCGCTGCCGCTGCCGCGCACCGTGCATCAGGTCTCGAACCTCGAGGCATCCGAGACCGGACCTGACGAGATCATTTGCCACTCGGTGTTCGCGGTTCACGTCTACGACCCGCGCGTGGCAAAGGAGCATCTCCGTCACGGGCGCTATGAGCACACGCTGAGACGCGAAGGCAGCACCTGGAAGATCGCGCGCAAGGTCATCACGCTGGTCAATGATCACGTCCCGACCGTGCTCGACTTCTACAGCATCTGAGAGAACATATGACGGATCAGGGAACCTGGCACGAAGCTGCCGCACTCAGCGCGCTGAGCGAAGGCGAGCCGCACGGCATTGAAATCGGCAGGCATCACATCGCGCTCTATCGCGTCGGCAATGAATTCTACGCCACCAGCAACATCTGCACCCATGCGGAGGCGCTGCTGTCCGACGGCATGCTGGACGGCTGCGAGATCGAATGTCCGCTGCATATGGGCCGCTTCGACATCCGAACCGGCGAAGCGCTGACCAGCCCGGTCGAGATCGACATCCAGACCTATCCCGTCCGCGTGACAGGCGACCGGCTGGAAGTCTGCCTGCCCGCGTAGGGCGGCCACCTAAAAACAAGAAGCGGGGGAAACGGCGATGACCGAAGTCGTGATGGACAAGGCGGCGATTGCGACCGCCGATCCGGAAATCGAACGCAGCACGGTCCGTAAGGTCGCGCTGCGCCTGATGTGGTTCGTCATGGCGATGTACTTTCTCGCCATTCTCGACCGCGGAAACATCTCCTTTGCCGCGCTGCAGATGAACAAGGAGCTCGGGCTCAACGCCGAGATGTTCGGCATCGCGGTCGGGATCATGTACTTCACCTATGCCATTTTCGAGATCCCGAGCAATCTGATCCTCGCCAAATACGGCGCACGGATCACGCTGACGCGGATCGCGATCCTGTGGGGCATCGCCACGGTGCTGATGGCGTTCACGCAGGGCCCGCTCAGCCTCTATGCATTCCGCGGCTTCCTCGGTTTTGCCGAGTCCGGCCTGTTTCCCGGCGTGATGCTGCTGCTCAGCCTCTGGTTTCCGTTCAGCTACCGCGCCCGCTACAACGCGATGTTCAACTATGCGGTGCCGATCTCCTATATCTTCGCCTCGCTGATCTCGGGCGCGATCCTCGAATTGAATGGAACGTTCGGCATCGCGGGCTGGAAATGGCTGTTCATCCTCGAAGGCGTGCCGCCCATCATCCTCGGGATCGTCGGCATCTTCTATCTGACCGACCGTCCGCAGCAGGCGAGCTGGCTGTCGGCCGCACAGCGCAACTGGCTGATCGGAGCGCTGGAGCGCGACGCCAAGGCAACCGGGGTGGTGCATGCCGAGGGCGTGCTGCGGACCATCACCAAGCCGATGGTGCTGCTGTTCGGCCTGTGCAATTTCGGCCTGTTCTGCGGACTTGCTTCGCTGTTCCCCTGGCTGCCGCAGATCATCAAGTCGTTCGGCCTGCCGAATTCGCAGGTCGGCTTCGTGACCGCGATCCCGCCGATCGCCGGGCTGATCGGCATGATTGCCTTGTCGCGGCACTCCGATCATGTCGGCGAACGCTTCTACTATGCGGCGATGACCTTCGTGATCGCAGCCGCCGGCTTCGCCATCGCCGCCTTCTCGACATCGCCCGTCTGGATCATCATCGGGTTCATGGTCGCCAATGTCGGCGTCTATGGCACGCAGGCCGTGTTCTGGACGATCCCGCAGTCCTACATGTCGCGGCAGAGCGCACCGGGAGCGATCGGGCTGGTCGGCATGATCGGCAGCATCGGAGGTGCGACGATCCCGATCGTGATCGGACGCGCCAAGGACGCCTCGGGCAGTTTCACCATCGGATTCCTCGTGGTAACAGGCGTGCTCCTCCTCGCGGCGGTCCTGGTCTTGATCGCGCGCTCTCAACTCGTGAAAGAATGAAAAGCCGCACTGCCACAAGCCGCACCAAGGCCCCTGCCCCGCGCCGCGCCCCGCAAGAGGACGCCCGCTCCGAACTGGTGATCGATTTCGAGCGTTACGTGCCGACGGTGCTTTCGAGCCTGGTCGCGAAGCTGCGCGCCAATGCCAACGCGTTCTTCCCGGAAGCCTACGGCGTGTCGCTCGCGGAATGGCGGGTGCTGTCCTTTCTCAGGGAGCATGAGCCCGCGAGCGCCTACGACATCTGGACCAACGCGCAACTGGACAAGGCCGTCGTCAGCCGCGAGACGACGTCGCTGAAGAAGAAGGGGCTGATCGAGCTGACCCCTGTCCGAGGCAGCGCCCGGAACCGGACCGAGATCCGCCTGACGGCTGAGGGCGTCGCGCTGCTCGACCGCAGCCTCGACGAAATCCTGCGCCGGCACAGCAATCTCACGGCCGGCCTCGACGCCAAGGCGCTGGAAGCCTTCTTCCGTGTCGTCGATCACATCGAGCAGCGCATTCCTCATATGGCCGACCAGAGCGGGGATGCCTTGCCGGCGCATGCGCCGGTCAAACGCATCGCCAAGCGGCGGTCGCCGACCGGCGTCTAGCATTGGTTGTCCGGCGTGGAACCGGGTGTAATTTATGTTTCAGTAAGCAAGTTGTAGCTAGGATCGATCAGTGCGTTGCGTATAGGAGACTTCCAGTGATCGACTTTGACGAACTTCGTAGTATCGCCGCGGATGTTCGTATCTTCATCGACGCGTCGGAAGACAAGGGCGGCGCCTTGAAGGCCATCGTCGAGGCCTATGACGTCGTTCTCGGCATTTTCCCGGCCGGCCCTGGAATGGACCTTCACGTGGTCAAGGGGACCGAGGTCCTCAATCACATCGCGCAGACCCAGGCCTCGACCGGCTTTACGCACACCGCCATCGCATTCCAGACCCGCGAACAGGCTGTTGCGCTCGAGCAACTGATGGCGGCCTAGTCGCCGCGCTGGAGCTCTAGATCGTCGCGAGATAGAGCGTCGGATCGAAATACTGCGTGGCCGGCGTTGCAGCCGCGATCGTCGCCTCGGTCGCGAAGAAGTCGCTGACCTGCTGCAGCCATTTGGCCACGGTGCCGTCGGCATAGAGCCGTTTCCACTCCCGCGACGAGAACATCTTCTGTGCCGCCAACGCCCCCTCGATGTCGGCGACCGACGCCTGCGGATAATGCTGCTTCTGCAACATCTCGGCCGCGGCCGTGCCGTTGCGAAGCATGTGGTCATTGGCGTCGGCCCAGCCGCGAATGATCCGGGCGAAGACGTCGCGGTTGGCGCCAAAATAGTCCTCCCGGGCAACCCAGCCACCGATCACGGCGGACTGCGGATAGTAGGCGGATGCGTCCACCAGCTTGACGGCGCCGGGCACTTGTTGGCGTACCGCGATGTTGAACGGAACCCAGAGCGCGACCGCAGGCACCTCGCCCGCGATGAACGCGCTCACCGCCGCGGACATATTGTTGTTCACGATTTCGACATCGGCCAGCGAGAGGCCGTTGGCGCGCAATGCGCGATCGAGAAAGATATGGGCCGTGCTCATCCTGGTGGTCGCGATGCGCTTGCCGCGCAGGTCCGCAAAGGTCCGCACGCCCTTATCCGGCCGTACCCAGAGCTGAGCGGTCGCGATCTCGATATCGTTGACGAGGAACGCGGTGTAGCCGCCGCGCGGCAGCAGGCTCGAGATGACGGCACCGGCCGACAGGACGTCGAGCTTGCCGGCCGCCATCGCCTCGACCACCTCGAGGCCGGTGCCGAACTCGACCAGGTCGAAGTCGATCCCTTCCCGGTCGAACGAGCCGCGATCGAGGCCGGTGAGAATCTGGCCGTCGACGGCGACGACATGGAGATAGCCAAGCCGCAGCCGGGCCCGGCTCAGGGCGATTGCTGGCGTCGCGAGCGCGGCAGCCCCCAGCGCAACTCCGATGAGGACGCGTCGCCGATCGGTCTTGCGGGACAACGGACCTCCCTCGACCCGCATCTCAATGCTCCGAGGGATCGAGCAGCGGCCGCTCAACGGCATTGCGCAGCCGTTCGGCGTGATATTGCGCGACGCCATCCCAGGGATACTCGGCCAGGAAATCGGCGATGCCCAGCAACGCAGTGGCGGGCTCCGAATACCGGATCGAGTTGTAGACCGCTTCCCAGCGCGCGCAGAACGCCAGCTCCGAATCGCCGCGCTCGCCGCAGAGCTCGTAGACCGTGATCGCCTCGGCAAAGCCCTTCGGCCGGATCTGGTCGACGCTGCGGAACGCAAACCTGTGTTCGGCACGCGCCCGCACGGCTGCGCTGACCAGAACCTGCGTGCCGTAGTTCTTGTTGAGACCTTCGAGGCGCGAAGCCAGATTGATGGTGGCACCGAGCGCGGTGTAGTTCATGCGGTCGGCGGAGCCGACATTGCCGACCACGGCGTCGCCGAGATGCAGGCCGAACCGTGTGGCATAGGCCGGCCAGCCCTCGCTCCGGAACGCCCGGTTCAATTCGGCGTTACGGTGCAGGCAATCCAGCACGGCCTCGCAGGCATGAATGACGTGATCGGGATCCTCGTCCGGCGCGTTCCACAGTGCCATCACGGCGTCGCCGATGAACTTGTCGATGGTGCCATGGTGCTTCATGATCGCCTCCGACATCGCCGCGAAATAGCGCGAGGTGAAGATCATGACCTGCGACGGATCGGCCTTCTCCGTCTTCGCGGTGAAGTCGGCGACGTCGGTGAAGAGGACCGTGACCTCGCGCCTGACGCCGCCGAGTTGCAGCGAAGCGCCGGACTCCATCAGCTGACGGACGATCGGCTGCGGAATGAAGCTGGAGAAATTGCGCACCACCGTGCGCATCGTGAACACCGAACGGCCCAACTCGTCGATCTCGTCGATGGCCGATTGCATCCGCGGCTGGTCGGCGAGTTGGAAGTGCTGGATCTCGTCGGTCTGCCGCGCCAGCTCACGTAGCGACCGGGCCAGCAGCGAGCCGAGCCAGAATGCGAAGGGCAGCATCGCGACCACAAAGGCGAGCGCGATGGCGAACAGCGCGCGCCGCTCCGAGATGATCTTGGCGAAGAACTCGTCGAGCGGGGCAATCACCGCGAGGCGGATGTTGGCCGGGCCGGCCGTCTCGATGCGGTGAAAGGCTGCAACCAGCGTCCGCCCGTCGCCGTCGGTGAAGAATTGTTGCGCGCCCCCATCGCTCCGCCAGGCCTGGATCGCAGCAGGCAGGCCCGGCAGCTTGATGGCGTCGATCCCGGGCAGCGCGTCGCTGTGCCCGGCCATCAGGTCGCGCATCTCGGGATGGCCGACGATGCGATCAGCATCGTTGAACAGGAAGGCCAGCCCGGATTTGCCGAGCTTCTGCCGGCTCAGCATCTCCTCGAGGCGATTGAGCAGGAGATCGGCAGCCACCACCCCGCGGCGGCCCTCCTTCAGCGGCGTGCGCAGCGTGTAGCCGGGCTCACCGGTCGCATAGAAGACATAAGGCCCGGTGAGCAATGTCTTGCGATCCCTGAAGGCCTCGACATACCAGGGCCGCTGCCGCGGGTCGTAGCTTTGCGGCCCCGCCACCTCCGCGACCTGGATCAGGTTTTCCGAGAGGAACAGCGTCACCGGCGCCGCAGTTGCCGCACCGGTGCGGGCGATCACGACCAGGCGATAGACCGCGTCGGGATCGACATTCAGCGCCGCCCTGAATTGCGGCTTGGCGCGATCGATGACGTCCATCTCCAGGAACGAGCCGTCTTCGTAGCCGACATAGAGATTGAAGATCTGCGGATTGTTGCGCAGCATCGAAGCCAGCAGGCCGTACAGCTTGCTGTTGTCCACGATGTCGGCCTCCTGGACGGCCGGCAGCCCCGCCAGAATCTCGAGGCTGTCGCGCACGTTCTTGAACTGCGCGTCGATGCGGTCGGCGCCGAGCTGCCCCACCTTGTCGATGAAGGTGCTCGCGGCCATCTCCGTGATCGACGAAACCCGCCTGAAGCTGAGATAGACCAGCGTCAGGCCGACCACCAGCACGGCGGCAATGAACACCGTGATGATCGAGGTGCGGAAGCCGATCCGAACCGGCCTCCGGCTGGTCGCACGCGCGTCACTCATCGGGCTTGCCGTTCGCCTCCTCCTAATACTTCCGAACAATCGGCCTGGTCGGTGTGGTGATGGGCGCGGCCGGCGAGAGCTCACCCAGGCAGTCCATCCCTCCGGCCGGTTCTCCGCGGCGAAATCCTTGTAGCCTCTCAGGTTGAGATAGCCCTGACAGCCCTCGGCGACCGGGAATATGAAGCCGACCTGCGGGCGACGTCCGAGACCGTCGTGCAGTTGTCGGTCGCGACCCCCGAGATGCTGTTGCCCCGCGGGCCGGTCAGCGTCGCGTCAACGCCGACACCGACATTGCCCGGCGCGGCAAGGAAGGTGATGGCGGCCTGTCCGCCAAGGACCGACTGAGCCCAGGTATAGGTTAAACCCTCCACCAGAACATCCGCATGGGCGTTGAGACCGGCCACGACGGACCCGGGCACGCGGTTGCCGATGACGAAATTCTTTCCCGCGTTGGCGCTTTGGTCGAGGTGAATGTAGATCGTCTCGTACGCCCAGCCGGGCATCGCCGGCGCCGCGGTCAGGCTCGCGAACGAGCCGGGGAGCCAGAAGCTCAATCCGCCGGCACCGGCCAGCGCTGCATGCGGCGTTGCCGACAGTGCCAGTGCGCCAATGATGCCGAGTACGGCGCGCTTGTGATTCTTGACCATCCTCGTTCTGATCCCCCACTTCGTTCAAGCCATTCTAGAGGATTCGCATGCGCTTCAGTTGACCGCCTGCGCCTCCGGGAACTTCCATTTGCCGTTCAGGATTTCCGCACGCGGCCGGTAGAGCCGGACGGTATAGTTCCAGCCGTTGGTGGTCGGCAGGCAGTTGGAAATCTTGCCGTCGCAGCCGCCGAACTGGATAGCGATCGCCCCGTCATCGCTGCGCTTGGCAGTCAGATTGTTCAGCGTATAGGCGTTGTACTGGTTCTTCTGGAAATAACCCTTCTCGTCGTAAACGCTGACCGACCAGAAGCCATTGACCGGCACATCCTTGACGTTGAGCTTGTAGACAGTCGTTCCGTCGTTCTTCGCCGGCGTGATGTTCAGGTAGATCGCGTCCTTGTCCGGGTTGCCGCCCCACGCCGCCGCAGTACCGATCAGATGCCGCACGGGATCGACCTGCTCCTTGGTGCCGAAGGCGCGCTTGAAGTCGGGGATCGTGGTCGCGAGAACTAGCAAAGCATCACGAACCTTCTTTTGGCTGGCCTGATCCCAGTTCGGCAATTCGAGCTTGCCGGCGCTCTTCTGGCTGACCTTGATGGCGTCCTGCAGCTTATGGACCTGCTCGACGTCACTGGCATTGGCCGGATCGACCAAGGTGCGAATGGCGACCACGACATATCGCGTGCCAGCCTTGGCCCGCGTCACGGTCCGGGCGCCGGCCCCGTAGTCGACCTCCACCACATAGTGATCCTGGTTGATCACCTGCATCGACATGAAGCGCTTGCCGGCGTCGGGCATCGTGATCGTCACCGGTCCCGCGTCGAGATCGAACACAGCGCCGGAATACAGCGTGTCGCGGTTCAGACGTATGACGCTCTGGTCATCGAGCGGCGCCGGTTCGCGGCGATGGTTGAACTCGGCGAAACCCTTGCCCTTGGCAATGTTGCCCAGATACAGGTCCGACTCGGCGCGGATGAAATTGCCGACGGTGACGGGCACGGTATTGCTTGCGGGAGACTGCGCCTGAACCGCGGAAACTGCCGCCGCCGTCATGACAAGGGCAAGGCCAATGCGTCTGATGGTCATCGCTCAATTTCCTTCTTGGATTCGTGTGACTGTGCTCTAGTTAGCTTTCTTCAGCAGCGGCGCTTTCCACCTGCCCTGCAAGGCCTCCGGCTTCGGCCAATAGAGCCGCATTGCCATGAAGAACGGTCCCTTGGGCGCAGGCAGCCAGTTTGACTCCTTGTCCTTGCCTGGCGACTCGCTCTGCACATAGAGCGTAATGCCGCCGTCGGCATCGCGCCTGAGGTCCGGGAGCATTGGCGAATTGATCAGGTAACGGTTCAAGGGGTTGGCGAAGAGCAGGCTCGCCGGCAATTCGTAGAGCGTCAACGACCAGAACGCCCGGACCGGGGGTAATTGCCCGGGCGCAAACCGCAGCACATAGCGGTTCGTGCCTTCGAGTTTCTGCTTGTCGGCATCGATGAAATAGACCGGATAGATCGCTTCATCCTTCGAATTTCCGTAGATGCCGAGCACTGCGGCGGACATCCGGGCCAGATAATTGCCCTTCAGGGCGGTCCGCGTGCCGAACCCGTCCGCGCTGGTCTTCTTTCCTGTGTCGAGCTGGGTTTCCTTGTATGCGGCAAAGCTCTTCCAGGCTTCGGCCATGCCGTCCTGAAGCGCCTTGCGCATCTCCGGTGATAACGCGGCAGCGTCGAACTTATTTCCTGCTCCGATGCCGATCCGGGCAAAGCGCGCCATCATCGCCTTTTCGACCGGATTCGTCGGGCAGAACTGAAGAATGAAATTCAACTCGTTGAAGAATTCCAGCGAGGTCCGCTCCTGCTCCGAAGACAACGGCTTGATGAAATCGATTGTCGGCGCCGCCGCAGGCGCCTGCTTGCCGAGATACGCCGACAGAGGCTGGACCTTGTAGCCCGCCTGAAGCTTCTTCACATTGTCGATGTCGGAGGGGCCGAAGAGCTGCGTGCGATACAGCACGAATGCGAATTCGGTTTCGGAGCGGATGACCTGCTTGATCCCCTTCGGCTTCTCGCCCTTCCAGCCCGGCCCGGCCAACAGATAGTTGCCGGCGCCATTGCCGGTCGCCCGACTCCCGACATACGCGAAGTTGAACGTGTACATGTCGATGAATTGCAGCGAATAGTAGCGGCCCTTCTCGACTTCCGGCACCGTGAACACCAGCGGCTCGGCGCGCAAATCGGCCCCGACATAGGAATAGGGCGTGTCGGAGTTCGGCGTCTGAATCGACTTGTCGTCGGGCGTATAGACGCGAGCATTGTTGACGAGCGTGTTCCAGCCCGCCTTGAACTCAGCCGAGGAACGATCGACGAAATAGGAGTACTGGACGCGATAACTGTCCACCAGCGGGAAGCCGTAGACATACGCATCCCTTGCGATTGCGTGTGCCTCTTCTGGCGTAGTCTGTGCGCGCGCCGGCGCCAGCATCGATGCTAGAACGAGAGTGGCAAGTATTAGCTGTCTCATGATGGCCCTTGGCAATGGTTGCACCTAGAATGGATTGACGTAGTTGACGATCGCGATCTGGCGCAGAATCACGCGTCGCACGATGTGGGTTGGTTTCATGTGGTCGGTGTAGATTGCAGCTGTACCGGTCGCGCCGGCCGGCAGGCGGTTGGCGAAGACGACGTCGTCGAGCTTGACGCGCACCACGAACGGCAACGCTTCGATCGCCTTCGGAAGAATGGCTGTCCCTGAGGTCTGCGCCTGCCCGGTCGCCACCGCCTGCAGCACACTCTCGACCTTGCCGGCGAAGATCTGCCCCGGTGCAAACTTGAAGGTGACTTCCACCTCCTGACCTGGCTCGACATAGCGTGCATCGATCTGGTTGATCTCGGCACCGATAATCGTGTTCGACGTGTCGATGAACGCCATCACCGGCGACAGCGGCAGGTTTGCCACCCGCGCCCCCTTGCGCAGCGCAAGGTTGGTAACGTAGCCGTCAGCCGGCGCGCGAACCACGGTCTTGTCCAGATTCCATTGCGCGGCTTCGAGCTGGCCGCCGAGCTGGTCGACCTCGGACTGCCGCTGCTCGACGTCGAAGCCGCGCCCGGCGTCGCGTTCGTAGAGCGTCGTCATCTGCGCAAGCCGCGTCTTCGACAGCTTGAGCTGCGCCGTGATCGCCTTGACCTGCGCATCATAGGGCGTCGGATCGATCTTGAAGAGCACGTCACCGGCCTTCAGCGGCGCGTTGGCGACGACCGGCACCTCGGTCACCTCGCCTGCGACTTCGGGCACGATCGACACCGCATTGCGCACCACCAGCGCCGAGCCCTGCGGCGCGCCCCAGCCCATCGGCACCAGCAGGCCGAACAGCAGCAGCACCAACACGATGAAGGGCGACGCCTTCCAGAACAGGTTGAAGCGCACGACCTTGAAATGCACCAGCAGGAACAGCAGCACCAGATAGCTGTTGAAGATCGCGACACCCATCACGCATCTCCCGCCCGGCGCGGCGCCGGCACATCGACATAGGCCCAGACGAACGCAATCGGCCACAGCGCAAAGCCGCAGATCAAGGTGATCCAACCGGCGACCATCACCGCCTGCGCATAGGGATGGTTACGTGTCTTCGCGATATGCCCCGGCAGCCAGCCCGCGATGCAGAACACTCCGATCGCGCTGGCAACCAGCACCAGGAGCACGATCCAGGCGAAGATGTCGTAGCCGTTCATGGCTTCGCCTCCATTGCAGCACCCGACGTGGCCAGGGGCGGAAAGACCGTCTTCCAGTCCTGCTTCATGTCGACCACGGTCCAGCCGCCTGCCGCGGCCGCATCGAGTGCCTTGTCGAGCTTGCCGATCCTGGATTGCCGGTCGTAGGCGTATTCGCGGATACCATCTGTGTGATGCACGATGCCGGCGAAGCGCGCGCCCGCGCCCGCTACGGTCCATTGCAGCATCTGCAGATCGCCATCCGAGTTGCCGAACGCGAAGATCGGGCGGCGGCCGATGAAACGGTTGATGCCGACCGGCTTGCCGGGGCCGTCATCGATGAACTCGATCTTGGCCTCCTTCATCAGGTCAGGCTTGCCGCCGGCGCCAATCTGGAATTTCACCACGCCGGACGAGCCGACCACCTGTTCCGGGGGGACGCCGTAGACCCGCTCCATCCATGGCCGCATGAACTCGATGCCGCCGCCGGAGACGACGAAGGTCTTGAATCCGTTGGCCCGGAGATAGGCCAGCAGCTCCAGCATGGGCTGGTAGACCAGGCTGTCATACGGCCGGTTGAAGCGTGGATGCCTTGCGGTCGCCAGCCAGTCACGCACTGCGCTTGCGAACGCATCGGTGGTCATGCCGGCATGCGTCGCCGCCATGATCTGCAGCAAGCCTTTCTCGCCGCTGGCGGCGAGCGCGCTGGTGTCCTTCTCGAGCAGCGCCTTGAAGGGCTGCCGGGTCTTCCAGTCCGGGTGATCGGGCGCCATCGCCTTGACGCGATCGAGCGCGAAGGCGAGCTGGAAATAGAACGGCTGCTCGGTCCACAGCGTGCCGTCATTGTCGAAGGTGGCGATCCGCTCGGCCGGCGGCACGAAGTCCGCAGTGCCTTGCTTCGTGACGCGCGCAACGAAGCCGACGATCGCCTCCTTCGCTGCACCGTCGTTCCAGGACGGCAACGGATCGGCCTGCGCGAGAGCCGCGTTGCACGGAATGACGCTGCAGCCCAGCACAAGCAGGACCATCAAGAGCATCTGCCGGATAAGGCGAGCGAGTGGGACCGACATGATGCTCGACTGCGTTTCGTTTGAGATCGAAGTGGACCCGGCCCGCCGAGGGGTAGGCCGGGTCACGGCGTTAGCGGCTCTGGAGTTGCTGCTGGATGATCTTGTTGAGTTCGGCGCGGACCTTCTCCACATCCATTCCGTCGGTCAGCGCCTTCTTCTGCTTGAGCCCGTTCATCATGCTTTCCATGATGTTGGCGGGGTTGAAGCTTGGCGGGAACGAACGAGGCGGAAATTCCTTGAACGTCGCGACAAACTGGAACACCTCCTCCATCATCCCGTAGGCACCACCGACGTGATTGAGATTCCAATCCCAGAAGGTGTTGGACGTGATGTCGGCCCGCTCAAAGGGGTCCTGCATCAGGTTGAATATCTTTTGCAGGCGGAGCGTGGTGAAGGGTTCAGCCCACAACCCCATCGTTCCTTCCTTGCGCTGCTCGGAGAAGACGTATTTGTAGTCACCCTGCCTGAAGCAGACGAGCAGACCGTCATCGTCGGAGTAGAAGAATTTGTCACGCGCGCTCTTCACGCCGTTGTTGTTGGCCGCCGTTCCGCTCACATTGCGGAGGAACGCGGACTGGTCGTAGCCATCGAGATGGACCTTGTAGTTGATGCCGTTCGCGGTGTAGCCGGCCTTCAGCTTGTTGACGATTTCGGGTTCACCGGCAATCGAGCACAGCGTCGGAATCCAGTCGTTGTGGCTCATCAGCTCGTTGGTCACGGTGCCAGGCTTGATCGCACCCGGCCAGCGGACCAGGCACGGCACCCGGAAGGCACCTTCCCAGTTGGTGTTCTTCTCGGATCGGAACCAGGTCATGGCACCATCGGGCCAGGTGTTCATGTGAGGCCCGTTGTCGCTCGAATAGACCACGATGGTGTCGTTCGCGATTCCCAGATCATCGAGCGTCTTGAGCAGCGAACCGACGATGTCGTCGTGCTCCATCATGCCGTCGATATATTCGCTGTCACCATGGGTATAGCGGCCGCGATGGTCCTGCCGGACATGCGTACGCAGGTGCATGCGCGTTGAGTTGAACCAGCAGAAGAACGGTTTTCCGGCGCTCTGCAGCCGCTTCATGAAGCCGATCGCCGCCGCCGAGGTCTCGTCATCGATCGTCTCCATCCGCTTCTTCGTCAGCGCGCCGGTGTCCTCGATGGTCTGCTTGCCGATCTTGCCGAAGCGCGGATCGACGGTGGGATCGTCGCGATCCGTTGCCTTGCAACGCAAAACACCGCGCGGCCCGAACTTGGCGCGGTAGGCCGGGTCCTTGGGGTAGTCCGGCAGTTCCGGCTCTTCCTCGGCATTGAGGTGATAGAGGTTGCCGAAGAACTCGTCGAAGCCGTTGACGGTCGGCAGCGACTCGTTGCGATCGCCGACATGGTTCTTGCCGAACTGGCCGGTGGCATAGCCCAGATTCTTGAGCAGGCCGCCGACGGACGGATCGAGCTGGCTCATGCCCATCGGTGCACCAGGGTAGCCGACCTTGCTCAGTCCGGATCGCATGATGTGCTGACCGGTGAGAAACGCCGACCGGCCCGCGGTGCACGACTGCTCGCCGTAATAGTGCTGGAACTTGATGCCTTCGCGGCCGATGCGGTCGATGTTCGGTGTCTCATACCCCATCAATCCATTCGAGTAGGCGCTGATATTCGCGATGCCGATATCGTCGCCCCAGATCACCAGAATGTTTGGCTTGCGGCCGGAAGGCGCTGCCGGCGCGGGGCTCGCCGCAGGCGCGGCCTTTTGCATTTGCGCCAGCGCTTCGGACGTCAATGTCGCTGCTGCCACAAGCGTCGATGTACCCAGCAACAGGTTGCGGCGGTCGATCGCCTGGTTCTTGACGGTCTGCTTGTTGTTGTCGGCGTCGTTGCTCATAGCAAACTCCCTACATTGCAAAGGTCTTCAGTCCGGTGGGTGAGAGACGGCAGCGGGTCGCCGCACCACGCAGCGAAAGCCGACATGGCTGGTCGAGGTATCGATCGGCTCGGCGTGACGGGCTGCCGGGCGATAGCGGCGGCAGTAGTTCGGCGCGCAGAGATGCGAGCCGCCCTTCAGCACCTTGCGCGGAATCCTGATCGCGGGCTGGCAGGAATCGTAACTCGCGTCCTCGCGGCCGCCGCGCGGGTTCTGCGGGATGCAGCAGGGCTTCGTGGCGTCGGCCTCATGACGGGCGGACCACCAGTCGGCGGTCCACTCCCAGACATTGCCGATCATGTCGTAGAGTCCGTAACCGTTCGGCGGGAACGCGGTGACAGGCGAAGTGCGGTCGAAACCGTCCTCGCAGAGATTTTGCAGCGGGAAATTGCCCTGCCAGGTGTTGGCCATGTGCCTGCCGCCGGGCGTCAGGGCATTGCCCCAGGCATATTCCTCGGCTTCGAGCCCGCCGCGCGCCGCGAACTCCCACTCGGCTTCGGTCGGCAGCTCCTTGCCGGCCCATTTGGCGTAGGCGAGCGCGTCGGCATAGGCGACGTGGACCACCGGATGGCTGCCGAGCACGTTGATGTTGCTGCGCGGGCCGTAGGGGCGACGCCAGTTCGCCCCCCGCATGAAGGTCCACCATTGGCTCCAGTCGCGGAGCGTGGTGACCCGGCGCGGCGGACAAAACACCAGCGAGCCGGCGTACAGCATATCGGGCAACGCGCCCGGATATTGCGCCGGATCGGGCGGCTGCTCGGCAACCGTGATGTGGCCGGTGTCGCGCACGAATTCGCGGAATTGGGCGTTGGTCACCGGCGTGCGGTCGATCCAGAACCCATCGACCGACGCGCGATGCGACGGCGCTTCCTCGGGATAATGCTGGTCCGAGCCCATGCGGAACGTGCCGCCGGGAATCCAGACCATGTCACCGTCGGTCTGGACGCGATCGTCCGGCTCTGGATCAGCGGAGGCGATGTCTGGGCGAAGCATGGCGGTGCACCTGTTCGCGTCCTACCGAGGGCAATAGTCCCAGAAGCCCTGTGTTCTCGAGGGGTCGGTGTAGTACCAGCACATGCCGGATGCCGGCGGCGCACCGGCCCACGCAGCCGCGCTTGCCGCCGTCACGAAACCGAGCGCGGCGCCGGCCGCGAGGGCACCGCCGACCGGCCAGCCGTACCAGCCGGGCCGCACCCAACCTCCCGGCCGCGGTCCGGGGAGTGGACGCGGTCCCGGGCCGACCCAACGCGTACCGGCGCCATGCCAGCCGGGCCGAACGCCCGGTCGCACAACAGTGCGGCTGCGGTAGGCAACCGCCCCGCCACGCGGACCGACCGCAACGCCGCCGCGGCGCACGACCGCACGTATCTGGACGACGTCGCTGCTCGAGTCCTGCTGTTTGACGATCGGAAGTGAAGCGGAAGCGCCGATATTGATGGCTGATGCCGGATCCGGCTGCACGGTAAGCACTGGGACACCGATAACCGCCAGCCGGAAAATCTTGCTCAAGATCGCAGCTCGTTCTTGTTGCTCTTGGTGACCGAACGTCGTGCTGGACTGCATTATCGTGCCCTTCCATTTTTATGTGCTGCACTTTTCGGCAGCACTGATCCGTCAGTTATTCTTCCCTTTCTCCTCTGCCACGATCCCTATGCACCTTTACGTGCACAGCCGATCTCATGCGCGCGATCCGTTTCATCGAACGTTGTCGCGAGCTG
The DNA here is from genome assembly GCF_010811875.1 of Bradyrhizobium uaiense. GTDB lineage: Bacteria > Pseudomonadota > Alphaproteobacteria > Rhizobiales > Xanthobacteraceae > Bradyrhizobium > Bradyrhizobium uaiense. The sequence goes on along the minus strand of NZ_VKHP01000080.1, from coordinate 6,924 downwards.
ATTTCGTTTCGAGGTTCAAACGATAGTCTAACACGCTCTGCGTGTGATGTGCAGTTTGTGCCAATCGCGCCTACACGGCGTGCAGGCTTAATGAAAGATGTTTCAATTCGATCAATCCGATGCCGTCGTGATTATTGCGTTCTCGAAAAAACAAGCGAAAATCTGAGGCTCTCGATTCTGCATCGCGATGTCGGCACGTTGTGCGCGGGACGCATTTTTTACTGACTTCAAGTATTTGGTATTAGTAGATTAATCGCATTACACTTGCGGGCGTGGAAATGGGCGAGCACCTGACGGTTCACACCGGCGAGCTTGACGGCTTCGAGGGACTCCACGATGCCGTCAAAGGTTCGCATGTCGAGGTCATGCAGCTTGAACGCGGTAAGCTGCGCGGCACTTTGTCCCATGTCGGGATCGGCGATTTTTCGCTCAGCATCGGCGCATTCAATGTCGGGGTCCGCACGCAACGGATCTCAACCGATCCCAAGCTGATCATCGGAATGCTGCTGAACGCGACCAACCGCGTCACGCATTGGGCCTTCGACATGCAGCCGGCCGACGTGCTGGTGATTCCGCCAGGGGTTGAGCATGACGGCATCTTTCACAGCGCCTCGTCCTACGCGGCCATTCGCTTCGACATGAACGACCTGCCCGACGTGTTCGGCGGCGAGCCGCGGCTCGCCGATGCCGAAACATGGAGCGCCAAGAACCATTTCCGCGCGGACCGCACGATCGGCATGAACGCCGCGGACAGGCTGCCGCAGATCATCGCGCATCTCGCGCGTTATCCGGACGCCCTGTCGGAGGCGTCGGCCGAGTTCTGGAAGCGCGCGATCATCGACTGCGTGACCGCCACGGTCGTCACATCGCTGCCATCGGACGGAACGAGCTATCTGCCGTCGGCAATGAAGCTGGTGCGCGACGTCGAGGGCTATCTGCTCAGTGCCGGTACCCGCCCGGTCCATGTCTCGGAAATCTGCTCCGAGCTGCGGCTGTCGCGACGCAGCCTGCACCGCGCCTTCCACGAGGTGTTCGGCGTCGGCCCCGTGACATTCCTGCGCTACAAGCGGCTCTGCGCGATCCGCTCGATCCTGCGCGAAAGCACGCCGGAGCAGACCACCGTCTCCAAGGTCGCGATCGAACAGGGCTTCATCGAACTCGGGCGCTTCTCGCAATATTACCGCACCATGTTCGGGGAATACCCGTCGCAAACGCTCGGCTACGCCGGATAGGGCGAGCCGGTCGCGACGCTCATCCAAGCTTATTTCGATCGCCCCGGATCGCCATTGCCGGACAGCACCTGCGCCGCGCCGCCGATGCCGCGACGGAAGGCTTCGTCGAAGGTGACGCCGCGGAACTGCCATGTGTAGTCCTTGCCGCCCCAGGCCATCTGCCATCGCGTGGCCCAGCCGAGATCTCCGTCATCCCAAACCAACCGTCCGACCAAGATGGCCTCGCCACCCCGTGGCGCGACGATCGAGGTCAGTTTCGGCGCCGGCATCTTCAAGAGCTCGGCCGGCGTGACGTTGGCGCTCGTCAGCGCGGGAGCACTCGGCAACACGAAGCGCATGCCGCGCTTGCCTGCTGCAGCCGCAAGCGCGTCACGCTGCAAATCGGATTGCGTCCCATCCGACGTGACGATGTAATCCTTCGGACCGTGCTGCATCTCGACGAAGACGCCGAGCACCGGCCGCTGCGACCGCCATGGCTTGAGATCGAGCTTGGCGAGAATGCCGTCGATCTTCTTGTCGTCGAAATCAACGGTCAGGTCGTAGGGCCGGTCGCGGGTGCCCTGCTCGTCATGATGCGGCTTGCCGGCATATTGATCGTGATAGTCGAAGCTGCTGACGAACTCCTTGGCTTTCGATTTGTATGCGGCCAGCCGGCGGTCGCGTGCCAGCATCGGCTGGCCAGAGACCTTGATCAGGACATCCTCCAGACACACCCCGAAACCGATGATCCGGTTCGGCTCGCCCTGGCCGGTGACGACGGTCTGCGCGCGGTAGAGGCCGTCCGCTGCCATCGCGCCACCGCAACAGATCAATGTAGCGGCCAGCAGCATGCGGAGCATGCCGCGCGCGCACGTGGCGATCGGATTGCGTTTCGTCTCAAGCAAGGCAGCCATGGTCACCTCCGCTCGGTTCAATGACGGCACAGATTGGCGGTATTTGCCGGGTCACGCCAACACGTCCGCGCATGGACACCATTCCGTCAGCCGCACCGCGCGCTATGGTCACGTGCGGCAGGCATGACATATGCTCGGCGCATGTGCGGCGGCGCCGGAAGCGCTGCCCAGGACGAGAACATTGAGCAGGAGACGTCCCGTGAAATGCTACGAATTGCAAGGCCCCGGCGGCGTTGACGCGCTTGCGTTGGTCGACAAGCCGGTTCCGCAGGCCGGCCCCGGCGAGGTCCTGGTGCGGCTGAAGGCGGCGACGCTGAACTATCGCGACCTGCTTACGGTCAAGGGCGGCTACGGCTCGCGCCAGAAATTTCCGCTGGTGCCGGTCTCCGACGGAGCCGGCGTGGTCGAAGCGGCCGGCGCCGGCGTGAAGAATTTTGCACCCGGCGATCGCGTGATCGGCAGCTTCTTCGAAAGCTGGCTCGGCGGCGAGCCAAGCGAGACGCGGATGCGCGCAGCGCTCGGCGGCAGCGTCGACGGCGTGCTGACCGAGTACCGGGTGTTTCCGGCGCATGCGCTGGTGCGCACGCCGGAGCATCTCAGCGACATCGAGGCCGCGGCGCTGCCATGCGCCGGCCTCACGGCGTGGAGCGCGGTGGTCAAGCTCGGCGACATCAAGCCGGGACAGACCGTGCTGACCCAAGGCACCGGCGGCGTCTCGCTGTTTGCGCTGCAATTCGCCAAGATGTGCGGCGCCCGTGTCATCGCCACCTCCTCCAGCGACGCCAAGATCGCGCGGTTGAAACAACTCGGCGCCGATGTCACGCTCAACTACAAGACCACGCCCGATTGGGGCAAGAAGGCGCGCGAGCTGACCGGGCGCGGGGTCGACCTCGTCGTCGAGGTCGGCGGCGTCGGCACGCTGAACGAGTCGATCCGCGCCACCAGGATCGGCGGCACCATCGCCTTCATCGGCGTGCTCGCAGGTCCGGCCTCGTCCGACACGCGGTTGCCGCTGATGGTGATGCAGCAGCAGCGGCTGCAAGGCGTCACCGTCGGCTCGATCGAGGATCTGCAGGCGCTGTGCGACGGCATCAGCCTGCACGGCGTCAAGCCTGTGATCGACAAGGTGTTCGCCTTCGACCAGGTCAAGGCCGCATTCGCCCACATGGCGAGCGGCGCGCATTTCGGCAAGATCGCGATTGCGATCGGGTAGAATGCCGACAACCAAGGCCTAGCGCCCCGTGAACTGGGCCTTGCGCTTCTCGACGAAAGCCTTGCGGCCTTCCTGCGCGTCGGCGCTTTCGCGGATCACCTGCTGCAGCTCGATCTCGCGGCGGAACTGCTCGGCGTAGCTTGCGTGCTCGCTCGCCTCGAGCAATTGCCGCGTCGCGACCAGCGCGCGGGTCGGGCCGTCGGCGAGGCGGCGCGCGAGCGCCTTCGCCTCGTCGAGCAGCTTTGCATCCTCGACCACATCGCGTACCAGGCCCCACTCCTTGGCCCGCTCGGCCGACAGCGGCTCGTTCAGCAGCATCAGGTCGAGCGCGCGCTGGCGCCCGACCAGCCGCGGCAGCAGCCAGGTCGAACCGAGATCGGGCACGAGACCGATCCGGCTGAACACCTGGATGAAGCTCGCCGAGCGCGCAGCCAGGATCATGTCGCCCGACATTGCGAGGCTGAAGCCGCCGCCGGCGGCAACGCCGTTGACCGCGACCACCACCGGCATCCGGCACTCGCGCACCGCCTGCATCGCCGGCCAGTAATGCGTCATCACGCCGGTGTAGATATTGTCGCCGAGCGAGTTGAACGCCTTGAGGTTCTGCCCGGAGCAGAAGCCGCGTCCCTCCCCGGTCAGGACCAGCGCGCGGATGCCGGGGTCGCTGCTCATCTCGCCGACGGCGCGCGCGAGATCACCGAGCAGTTCCGGCGTCATCGCGTTCAGGCTTGCGGGGTCGTTGAGCGTCAGGATCCCGACCTTGCCGTCCCGTTCACGCTTCACATTGCTCATTTTCCGCCCCCTGAAACTGGTTCTTGTTGCACTGACAGTGCCATGCTTGGCATGCTACGCCAACGTGCCCCACCCGCAACAAGAACAGCGAAAGCAACGCCATGTCCGACCAGTTCTCCAACTCGCAAGTGATCCGCAAACCGGCCGTCAGCGCCAAGGGCGGCATCGTCGCCGCGCAGTCGCGCAGAGCGGCCGAGGTCGGCGCGGAGGTATTGGCAGCGGGCGGCGATTGCGTCGACGCTGTCATTGCAACCACCTTCGCGCTCGGCGTGCTGGAGCCCTGGATGAGCGGCGCCGGCGGCGGCGGCGCCATGGTGCTGTACCGCGCCAAGGAGAACCGCGTCGAGGTGATCGACTACGGCATGCGCGCGCCCGACGGCCTGCGCATCGAGGATTACCCCCTGACCGGCGGCGCGGCCTCCGACCTGTTCCCGTGGGCGCGGGTCAAGGACGACCGCAACCTGCACGGGCCGGGCTCGATCGCGGTACCGGGCGTCGTCGCCGGCATGGAAGAGGCGCATCGCCGCCACGCCAAGATGCCGTGGAAGGACCTGCTGGCGCCGAGCGTCGAGCTCGCCGGCGAAGGCCTACTGGTCGATTGGTGGACCACCGAGATGATCGCAAGCTCGGCCGCCGATCTGCGGCGCTATGGCGCCAGTGCCGCGGCGTATCTGCTGGATGGCCTGCCGCCGAATGCGCAATGGGGCATCAAGTCTGAGGTCCGCATGCCGCAGGACAGGCTGAAGGCGGCAATGGCGCAGCTTGCCGCGGCTGGCCCGCGCGATTTCTACGAGGGCGATCTGGCGCGCAGCATCGCCGACGATATCCAGGCCGCCGGCGGTGCACTGTCGGTGCGCGATCTCGCCGCCTTCCGCGCCCATCTGCGCGAGCCGCTGAAGATTCCCTATCGCGGCGGCACGGTGTATGCGACGCCGGAGCTGACCGCGGGTCCGACCATGGCGCGCACGCTCGGCCTGCTGCAAAAGGCGCTCGCGCCGGCGCAAGGCGGTCCGGATGCGGCGGCCTACGCAGCCTATGTCGAGGCGCTGCAAGCGGCCCATCGCGAACGGCTGAAGGACATGGGCGACGTCGACGGCCGCCGCGCGCTCGGCGCCGAGGCGATCGCACCAAGCTGCACCACGCATTTCTCCGCGGTCGACCGCGACGGCAACATGGCCGCGGTGACGCAGACCCTGTTGTCGACATTCGGCTCCAAGTTCGTGACGCCCAATACCGGCCTCACCATGAACAACGGCATCATGTGGTTCGATCCGACCCAAGGCGCACCGAACTCGCTCGCGCCCGGCAAGCGCTGCCTGACCAACTACACGCCCGTGGTGGCTGAAGCTGCCGACGGCCGTCGTCTTGCCACCGGCGCATCCGGCGGCCGCCGCATCCTGCCCGCGGTATCGCAGCTGCTCTCCTTCGTGATGGATTTCGGCATGGATCTCGACGCCGCGATCCATCAGCCACGCATCGACGCCAGCGAAGGCGCCGTCGTGATCGGCGATGTCCGCCTGCCGCGAGCCGTGCGTGACGCGCTGCGCGGCAGCTTCGACTATGAGGAGGCACGCATCCAGACCCAGCCGAAGAAGTTCGCCTGCCCCAGCATCGTGCTGCGCGATGGCACGACGAACAGCGGCGCCACCGAGCCGTTCCATCCGTGGGCCGATGCAATCGCGGAGGGGTAAGAAGGTCGCGGCTCGCATAACAACAACCATCTCGGGGAGGCCGTCATGAGCTACGAGCAAATCACATGCGACATCGACGGCTCCCTGATGATCGTCACGCTCAATCGTCCCGACAAGCTCAATGCCTATACCGGGACGATGGGCGCCGAGATCGCCGACGCGTTCCAGCGCGCCGATGAGGACGACGATGTCCGCGCCATCATCGTCACCGGCGCGGGCCGTGCGTTCTGTGCCGGCGCCGACGTCTCCGGCGGCGCCAAGAGCTTCGACACCTCCGGCCGTCATGGCGCAGGCGTGTTCGCAAGCGCAGGCCAGCGCAGCGGCCGCTTCGTCGAGGCGATCTTCAACTGCCGAAAGCCCTCCATCGCTGCGATCAACGGCGGTGCGGTCGGCGTCGGCATCACGATGACGCTGCCGATGGATATTCGCATTGCGGCTCGCGGCGCCAAGATCGGCTTCATCTTCGCACGCCGCGGGCTGGTGCCGGAGGCCGGCAGTGCTTGGTTCTTGCCAAAACTCGTCGGCCTGCCGCAGTCGCTGCGCTGGTGCCTCTCCGGCCGCACCTTCGATGCGGACGAGGCGCTGCAAGGCGGCCTCGTCAGCGAGGTGGTCGAGCCGGACGCCTTGCTCGATCGCGCGCGGCAGATCGCTCACGAGATGACGGCCGAGACCTCGGCCGTGTCGGTCGCACTGACCCGTCAGATGCTCTGGCGCTTCGCCGGCACGCCTGACCCATTCGAATTGCTCGCGATCGACAAGCCGATGTCGGTCGAGCGCGGCGGCCATGCCGACGTACGCGAGGGCGTGCAGTCCTTCATCGAGAAGCGGAAGCCGGCCTTTCCGGGCAAGGTCTCGCAGGACATGCCGAGCCAATATCCGTGGTGGCCGTCGTCGGAGTAACGGGGTGATCGCGGCGGAGAGACCGTCAAGTTTCAAGCCGATGTCGCGCCTCACCTTCCACTGTCGTCCCGGCCTAGTGCGCAATTGCGCACTAGGCCGGGACGACGATGAGGATGGTTGTCGATTCGAACTGTCAAACAGCTAGTTCGGTGTCATCGCCCGGCTCGACCGGGCGATCCAGTACGCCGCAGCGTCTCGGCTCA
>NZ_VKHP01000802.1 GCF_010811875.1 Bradyrhizobium uaiense | reverse complement strand
CCAGTACCGGGCGGTCGGACACCCGATTGCTTGTTCGGTCACCGAAGGGCTGGTTGATCTCGCCGCAGCGAAGATCGGCATGGACCCTGTCGAAATCCGCCGGCGCAACTTGATCGCCGACGACGCCGTAAAAGGCAGCACTGGGATTGGTCACCTCGATGAAGCTGGCGATTCCAATACCCCTGTGGACGTTTCTGGCGCGCAAGGCCGCTTGTTCGGCGCGCAAGGCATCGTAGTCCATCATCTG
>NZ_VKHP01000801.1 GCF_010811875.1 Bradyrhizobium uaiense | reverse complement strand
GCGAACAGGTCGAACCGGCTGATGAAGACCCCCGCGATGTCGAGCGGCACGTCGCTGATCCCGATGTCGAGGCCGTGAACCTGGGTGCCCCACAACAGTTGCGCCGCACCCTCGATCACGTAGGACAAGCCGAGCGTCGCCATGAACAGCGTGATCGGCGGCTGGTTGACCAGCGGCCGCAGCACCGCGCGCTCGACGCTGACGCCGAGCGCGACCATGATCGCCAGCGTGATCAGGAACGCGAGGG
>NZ_VKHP01000800.1 GCF_010811875.1 Bradyrhizobium uaiense | reverse complement strand
ATGGTACATTCCGTACCGAACGACTACGCCATCATCAATTTCGACATCTCAAATCACCATGTCCCCGCGGATCGCATAGACTTGCTAGTGTCCTTCGAGTCCGTAGTTCGCTAACGTGTCCACCGCAAAATGAAGCGAACTCGGATTCGGGACACTCGCGCTGGTCCAGTCCAACCATGGCACTCGCACCGCTGATCGCCTACGCCCATGTCGGGAAGCGCTTTGCCGGCGGTCACGACGGCGAACG
>NZ_VKHP01000799.1 GCF_010811875.1 Bradyrhizobium uaiense | reverse complement strand
CGGACTTTGGTGATCGGCCAAATGAGCTTCACATCGACCGGATACACCTTCAGGTGCCGAGGGATGCCGACGGCCCAAGCCAGTCCGCGCTCTGTTAGCCCTTGTCGAAATGGTGCGCTAAGTCCGTGTCCGCACCGCCGACGGACCTCCGCAGCGGATATGGGATAAGGGTCAGCAGCATCTCCCCGGCGACGAAGCCTGGCTCATTGGCGAGCAACGTGCCTCAGGGGAGAAGAAATACTATCTCG
>NZ_VKHP01000798.1 GCF_010811875.1 Bradyrhizobium uaiense | reverse complement strand
GTGGATCAGGCGCACGAGGCACTCAAGCAAGTGTTCTGGGCAGAGGGCTTGCCCGTAGTCGAATTCCAAAACCAGCCACTGCCCGGCCATGAACTCATTCAGCGTAAGCTCGGCTACGGACGCGGCTAAGTAGGCATCTACGACTTCGGGGTTGGCGAGCACAGCCTGTGCGGGATAGCCGACCACGAGCGAGCAGCGTATCGCCTCGAGCGCACCCGGATAGTCGTCGATATGGTAGCTAAGATCTC
>NZ_VKHP01000797.1 GCF_010811875.1 Bradyrhizobium uaiense | reverse complement strand
GTTACTTCTGGGCGCTCTCGCGCGATGACAGACCGTGGGCCGGACCTGACCCACCTTGCGTGGTCTATGCCTATGCACCGGGCCGTGGGGCCGTTCATGGCTTGCGCTTGCTCGAGGGCTATCGCGGGCAACCGGAGCTGGCGCCGGCGCAGCCTCCCGCTCGATCTTCACAAGCTGGCGCCTCAGATGCGACCAGCAGAAGGCGAGCGTCCCGGACAGGGCGTCCGCACGCGACTCTCGGGTCATGG
>NZ_VKHP01000796.1 GCF_010811875.1 Bradyrhizobium uaiense | reverse complement strand
TCACAAGGACATTCGCCCTCATCCGAAACACAACAGCCGCATCCACCCGCACGTCCCAAAGGCGCCGGCCCGCGTGGATGATTTCGGCCTCCACTTCTCTGGCTGGCCGTTCCGCTGGACCGTGCGCTCGAGGAGCTCGCCATAGGGTCGTCTGGGAAACTAGGGAAGGGGCCGGCATGGTCGTTTTCCAGAATTATACTCAGTCTGCGGAGTGAGTATAAGAGGCGTGGAACCCACTGTTCAGCGAT
>NZ_VKHP01000795.1 GCF_010811875.1 Bradyrhizobium uaiense | reverse complement strand
AGACGTTGGTTCATCAACTCAGGTGTACTGACCAGCTCCTGCATTTGAAGCGACCGCGGATCGGCCTGCCTACCTCAGGACTGCGGATAGATAGCTATGATTTTTTTATCGACGACGATCGACGCGGCACGAGTCCCTTGAGCGACTTCTTAAGCATTCGACTGAGTCTGTTGTGCACCAGCAAGAGCGATGCCAACATTTCACGACATCGAAAGGCGGAGAAGCGGAGTAGCCCAGATGTGCGGTAG
>NZ_VKHP01000794.1 GCF_010811875.1 Bradyrhizobium uaiense | reverse complement strand
TCCTTCGGCTCCTTGCCCTTCTCCACGAAGCTCCCGTCGATCCACTGAAAGCCCGTGCCGAAACCGACGGCCCTGAGCGCCTTCCTGTGCAGCAGCCATCCTCGGAGGATCGACCTCCGCCCTTCGCCGGCCGCCGCATGCCAGGACTCTGCACGACCTCGGACTCTTTTGGCAGGCCAACCGACCGGTATTGGGGAGAGCCGAGGTCAAGGCCTCCTTTCACGTCGATTTTCTTCCGCTTGACCTCG
>NZ_VKHP01000793.1 GCF_010811875.1 Bradyrhizobium uaiense | reverse complement strand
AGGTCAAGCTCTACAAGGAGCGTTACGGCAAGGGCACCAAGGGTCCGGGCTACTATTCCTTCGACGCCGGCGGCGTGCACTTCGTCGGTCTCGTCAACGTCGTCGACCTCAAGGGCGGCGGCCTCGGTGCCCCAGCCCCATTGCGGATAGACCGTCCACAGCGGGATGTGGGCGAACAGCACGATCGGCGTCGACTTGGAGCGGCCCTTGAGGTCGTTCTCCAGCCATTCGAGCTGCTCGTTGCCGAG